>DAOMZK010000190.1:0-5367 GCA_035438035.1 Cyclobacteriaceae bacterium
CTTATATTCTTCAGGTGTGGTATATCGGTCAGTTTTTTCTTTTACCTCATCATTGTGTCCGAATTGTATAAAAACATAATCGCCAGGTTTCAGGTTGCTGATTACCGACTCCCACAATTTTTCAGAAAGGAATGTCCTGGTGCTTCTTCCATTCTTCGCACGATTGTCCACCACCACGCTTGAATCAAAAAAATAAGTAAACGGCATTCCCCAGCCGGTTTCAGGGTAAGCCTTGGTCTCCTTGTTGGCCATGGTGGAATCGCCAATGAGATAGACGCAGATCTTTTTTGACTGGATAAAAGCAGTCCCTGCGCAAAGTACAAGCCCTGCCAGGCACACCGCATTGAATTTCTGTTTCAGCATTTTATCAACAAAGAAGGTACGAATCTAAAAAAAGCGTGGCCTCGCGGCCACACTTTAAAATAAACCCAAAACTTTATCAATTGATTCTCCAGCGGGGGTCGCCCGTAGAACTCTTGCCTATAAAATTGGTATCCTTTATAGTAAAATTGCCTGCGGAAGGATTGGTAAACAATGCTGTGGAGGACCCGGTATAGCCAATGGGGCCGGTGAGTGGTGAAGCACTAAAAACCAGGTCACTTGTGGTATAGCAATTGATAACCGTCAAGCCAGTACCACTTCCTGCACGATAACCCAATGGCGCTGTGGCCACCACCTCATCCCAGGTTTTCCCGAACAGGCTATTACGAATGGTTATTCCCCCGGTAACCACCACTGCATTAAAGTCAATCAGGTAATTCGTTCCACTGTTGGATGGCACCTCATTAAATGTACAATTGTCAACCAACACAGATGTACACGTACTGCCCGCAGCACCATGATTGATAAACTTTCTTGCTTTATAAATAGTGCTGTTGGTGACACTTATGTTACTGATTCCCGATCCGACGCTAACCTGGGCAATTGAAAAATCCCGGATACTGTCAATTACACAATTGTTTACAAAATAATTGTTGATTCGTGTGGTCGCACCATTTTCTCTAACGATTCCACGAAATATCTTGATCGTGCAATTGTCAAGGCGAATTTTATTGATAGTAATCGCTGCTGTAGCCATATTCAAAATGTAATCATTATCAAAGCTGGCATTGAGCGCCCTTCCACCTTTGATCACCAAATCCCTGAAAACCAATGAATCGATATTGGCAGTAGCCCCGATGTTATTTGCGGAAATTCTGATGATCGCGTAGTTTGTCCCAAATCCAAGCTGGCTTTGCAGTGTAATACTCTTTGTATGTGCTGCCGTTAAAGTATACTGCTGACCGCGACGCAAAACGATCACACTTCCGGAAGCCGCTCCTGTAATCGTAGACTGAAGGATATCTGAAGCTGTCGCTGAAATGTCAACTATATTTCCCGTGATGGAAGCCAGTGTCTTAAAGGTTACGGTTCCCTTGCTCTTCACATCTGCAAAAATCTCAGCGGTGTACGTTGTTTTCTGAGTCAACCCGGGAATTACTTTTACTCCCGCCGCTTTGTCTGTCGCATCCAGGGTAACGTCAAAAGAAGACCCTCCCGTTGGCGTGATCGTGATTTTTGTTAAATCCGGATTAAGCCTCCAGGTCAACTGCACTGCCACATCGGTAAGATTTGTATTGGTTACGGGGTTGAGGAATTGTTCCCCCGTTATCCTGAAAACCGGGCTGATGGTCCAGTTGCTATCAGCTGATCCATTGAGTCCAATCGTCTTCACCCTTGCATAATAGTCCTTCTTAATAGTCAGGTTATTATCCGTAATACTTACTGTCAAATTGTTAGTAGTGGTGGTGTACGCAATGGTGGTAAAAGCAAGATCAGGCGAAACTTCAATCGCATAGGTCGCCTGACCTGCAGTGGTGAATAATGAAATCGGCCAGGCAACGGTTACCGCTGTTTCACCATTGGTGGTGGTGATGGTATTGGGAGCAAACGAACGCTTCAATGAAAGCTCATTGCTCTGATCCTGCTTACAGGCCAGAATAAGGATTGCCAGCACTACGATGAATGAGAATCCTTTAGTATAATATTTTAGTTTCATGGCTTCGTTGTTAAATCTATTGATCAGCATTTTGTGTTCAGTTTAGAATCCAAAATTCTGTGATAAACTGGGATTGGAATCCAGCACACTCGTCGCCAGCGGAAGTAATTCACTTTTGTTGGGAGTGAAAGAGATTCCATAAAACTGAAGCAGCGTACCACTGATACCGGAACTCGGTAATGAGCCTATCCATGTAACCGCTGTAGAACTCGCCGGAGGTGATCCGGGAGCCGGTGTGTAGAAAGATGTTTTCCATGTGATCGGCGTCCACGGCGTTCCTACAGCCTGGTTCAAAGTAGCATACATGGTGGCAGGCAAACTATTGTATGGAGCCGTTCCATTCATCATAAGCGTCAGGTTTGCCTTTGTCTCGGCAATTTTGGCGGCGAGCATGTTCCAGCGGATAAGGTCATATTTCCGTATCCCCTCTCCGCCCAGTTCAAGCAATCTTTCCTTTGCCAGGTAGTCAAAGAATCCGGTATAATCTGTTGGTGTTGTCCCGATCGGATTGACACCAAACGCCCGTGTACGTACCTGTTCCAGTGCAGCAATCGCAGCTGGAGATGGACCGTTGTTTATCTCATTGTCCGCTTCCGCATACATCAGTAAAACATCGGAGTAGCGAACGACGGGCCAGGCAAGGCCAAAATACTGCTGCGTAGAACTGGGTGACGGCGCAGGATTGGTGATCCAGTCTCTCCTGAACTTTCCATCCACCATGTTTACCAACGAGCGTGGAACATAAATGCCATTGGTGATGTCATAAGGAGCACAGGTGACATCTCTTCTTGAGTCATTGGGATCGAATTGATAAAAATAAGTTGGCAGGATCGTCAATGCGCCATTGCCATTGCCATTGACCCGGGGACCGTTATAATAAGCCAGCTTGCTGTCACCGGTACCACTGCTTCCTCCGGTCATACCTATTTGCCAAATAATCTCACCATTCGGCTCCTGTGCATGAGCTGTGATGCCATCTTTAAATACCGACTGAAAACTCGGATTGAGATGATGTTCATTCGATTGGATAATCGCGTTGCACTCATCTTTTGCTATTTGATAGTAAGTCTTGTAGTCTGAAGATCGGACCATGGCGTTGTCTTTCAAAGAGTATCCTCCCCTTGCCAACGCAATCCTTGCCCGTAGTGCGCGAACCGCACCTTGCGTGATGCGTTCGTTGTTGGTACCGGAAGTACTTCTCCAGGGAACCAATGCCGCTGCATCACCAAGGTCAGCGAGAATATGTTCGTAAATGGAGTTCCTGTCAGCACGTGATTTAAACAAGTCGCCTTCAAAATTGGAAGGCAGATATTGCGCGGGTACATCACCCCAGTTTCGGATCAATTCAGCATAGAATTGTGCACGCAGGGCCAACGCTTCTCCATGCAAACTTTTTAATGCTGTCTGCTCTTCTGCAGTCCCGGAAGTATAAAGCGCCATTTTAGGTATGTAATAGATACAGATGTTAGCCCGCTCTATCCCGACATACAGCTGATTGAAAGGTGTCGCCAATTGCGTATTGCTGGGCTGGACATTGTAGTGTGCGATGTCGCGGCGTTCATTGTCCGGATAGGGAGTTGCTCCCTGGCCCATGAGGTCGTCACTGTCATAAGGATAATACATGGTGAGACGGATCCCGTAGCCATTATCCCCGCCGAGCGCAGCATAAATTCCAATTACGGCACTGGTCGCATTGGGTACATCGCTGAATACTTTATCCGGTCCAAAAGATGTGACCGGGTTTACATTCAGAAAGTCCTTACAGGATGTCACCATTCCGATAGTCAGCAGAAAGGTGAAAATGATCCGGATATTGTTATTGTTATTTTTCATATCGCAATTTCTTTGAGTCATTAAATCAAAAAGTTACGTTCAGTCCAATGATGTATAGCCGGCTCCTGGGATAGGCTGAGTAGTCAACACCCGGTGTAATCGGCGTAGCCCGCCTGGTATTAACATCCGGATCGTATCCTGAATAGTTGGTGAATACAGCGAGGTTGTTCGCTGTGGTATACACCCTTAACTTCTGTATTTTGATTTTCTGCAATAAACTGGCAGGCAGTGTATAGCCCAGTGTGATGTTATTGATTCGGATAAATGAACCGTCTTCAACTGCCCATGAATTCACGTAGAATGAAGATGCACTCAGTAACGGTGACCATAAGGTTGCATTTGCGTTAAGCGCCTTGAGCGCATCGGGATCCGTAACCACAAGCCCTTCATCATTTACATTTCTGAAGCGGTTGTTCATGATGGACAACAAATTTGAATTCGTTGTATACCCGCTGGTAAATTCAAGTTTGTTGGCATTCAGCACTTTGTTACCCGACTGAAAATTGATGAAGATGCTGAGATCGAAATTCTTGTAAGTAAATTGATTGTTTAAACCACCGAAAAAAGTCGGGTTGGCGGAACCCAATGAGGTGCGGTCATTGTCATTCACCACGCCATCACCATTCAAATCCTTATACTTGATTACGCCGGGCTTAGGAACGATTGATGTTACACCCTGGTCATTGGCGATGCCGGCTTTAAGCGTGTAGGCTTGTGTGGTAGGGTTATAATCAAAATCATCAACCTGGTAGAATCCATCATTCACCAAACCCCAAATGGTTCCGGTAGGCTGCCCGACAATTACAGCATAGTCAAACGGTGAATTGTTGGCCCAACCTGAGTTGAAGAGGAATGAATTTTGTCTTCCCAGACTTTCAATTTTATTCTGGTTAAACGATATATTAAAATTCACCTTCCAGTTAAAGTCCTGGTGCTGGATGGCCGTTCCATTCAATTGAATTTCCACACCTGAATTCGAAGTACTTCCCACATTTTGAGATTGAATCTGATACCCGGAAGAAGTTGGAACGGGTGTTCTGATCAACAAGTCCTGGACGCTGTTGTTGTACACATCCACGGTCAGGTTGACCCGGTTTTCCAGGAAACTCACATCGAGACCTACGTTACGGGAAATGGTTGTCTCCCATTGCAGATTGGAGTTAGCCAGTACGGGGTTACCGCTGTCCAGCACGGGGCCATATCCGATGACGGGTGTATTATTGATTGAATAAGGCGGGTAGAGTGCAAACTGGGGCAGGTAGAGAAAGTCACCGATCCGGTTATTTCCGGATTGCCCCATACTGAATCTCAATTTAAGGTCACTAACTTTGGACCGCATTCCGGCGAAGAACTTCTCATTTGAAATCCTCCATGCGACAGATCCGGAAGGGAAATAACCCCACTGATGACCTTCTGCAAATTTGGAAGATCCATCAGCGCGCATGGTAACAATACCCATGTACTTGTCATCATGAGAGAAAATAGCGCGACCGAAA
>DAOMZK010000191.1:0-5361 GCA_035438035.1 Cyclobacteriaceae bacterium
AAGAACCTCTGCCGGACCTTCACCTTAATCAGGAAGAGAAGTTTCTTCACGTGGAGTCTATCATTCAACCCACCAACATTGATCACTCAGTAATTGGGCTCATCGATCCTGCCCACGTTACCTTTGTTCATCAGTCCTGGTTCTGGAGGTCGGCTAAATCTTTAAAACTAAAGACCAAGAATTTCGAGCCAACGGCACGTGGATTCAAAATGGTGCGCCATGCACCCTCCGCAAATTCAAAGGGCTACAAGGCGTTGGGTGGTAATGTGTCTACAGAAATATTTTTTGACATTCCCGGCAATCGCCTGGAGCACATTACAATCGGTAAAAAACATAAAATAATTTCCTTCACAACCCTTACACCAATTGACGACAACTCAACAGAACTGAACCATTTCTTCTATTCTTCGCTTGCCATTACGCGCTGGCTGTGGTGGCCTTTGAAAAGTCTGGGGAAGACATTTATCGGTCAGGATGGGGACGTCTTTAATAAATTGGCCAAGGGGCTTGAAAATGATCCACAACTTATGCTGGTGGGAGAACCGGATGCACAAGCCCGGTGGTACTATGAATTAAAAAAGCAGTGGAAGATTTCGCAGGAAACCGGAGCGGAATTCAAAAATACCCTGACGCCAGAGACATTACATTGGGTAACCTAAACTACCCCAGCCGATTCAATGCCAGTTTCGCTACGGTCTCTCCAATGGCCAATGAAGAAGTCGCAGCAGGAGAAGGTGCATTGCATACATTTATTACCTTCTTCTCTTCCAGGATCATGAAATCATCAACCAGTCCACCTTCACGATCACACGCCTGTGCCCGAACGCCGGCGCCACCCTCTACAAGATCATCTTTTTGAATCTCGGGAATAAGTTTTTGCAAAGCTTTTGCAAATGCTGCTTTTGAAAAGGAGCGGTACATCTCTCCGAATCCTGTACGCCAGTATTTTTTGGCGACTTTCTGGAAACCTGGCCAGGCCAGGGACTCACTCAGCTCAGAAAGATTGATTTGAGATTTTTTATATCCTTCCCGGCGGAAAGCCAACACTGCGTTGGGCCCCGCTTCAACACCACCTTTTGCCATGCGCGTAAAGTGAACACCAAGAAAAGGAAAATTGGGATCCGGAACCGGATAGATGAGGTTGCGAACGAGGTATTCCTTTTCCTTGCGGAGTTTATAATACTCTCCCCTGAAGGGAATGATTTTTACATTGAGTTTGTCAACTGTCATTGCCGCAACTTTATCTGAATACAGTCCGGCACAGTTGATAATCAGTTTGGCAGAATAGTTTCCCTTTTCTGTGATCACTTCATTGTTTCGGATGGCGGTAACTTTTTCGGATAGCTTTATCTCAGCGCCATTCGCACGAAGAAGTTCTCCGTATTTTTCAGCAACGAGCCTGTAATCTACAATGCCGGTTTGCGGGACAAAGATTCCTTCCAGGCCATTCACATAAGGCTCATATGCACGGAGTTCGTCTTTTGTGAGTTTTTTTAACCCTGTCAGCCCATTTTGAATTCCGCGGTCAAATAATGTTGACAACTGAGGTTTTTCGTGTGGTTCTGTGGCGACCACAATTTTTCCACAAAGGTCAAAGGGAATGGATTGTTGTTTGCAGAAGTCAACTAATAAATGATAACCACGAATACAATTGGTTGCCTTAAGGCTGCCGGGCTTGTAGTAAAGCCCGGAATGGATTACACCACTGTTGTTCCCGGTCTGGTGCCTGGCCAATTGTGATTCCTTTTCCAGCAGTGTAATTTTTAACGCAGGATTGGAACGCTGGAGTTGCAGGGCAGAGGCGAGTCCAACGATACCACCTCCAATAACTAAAATATCAGACATCGATTCTTGAATAATTCAGATCGTAAAAGTAGAAATGATCAGGCTTTTATTGCGCGAACCCTCACGTTTTGGTTCTGCTCTACCATCACGAGATGGTTGTTGGGGAGCAGTGTCCATTCTTTTCCATCCGTAAGTTTTTCAGATACTACCAGCACAGCATGGTCATCGTCTTCAGGTGCTTCGAGCCGGGTTACTCCATCTTCTACAACATACCGGCTTCCTTCAGAGTGATACATGGTCAGGGCTTCTTCTTTGGGATCGCTGACCCACCGGGTGGCTACTATAAAAAGTCCGTTGGTAAAGACCATATTGAGGTAAGCGGGTTCTTTTATTCCTGTATCCATCATAATTTTCTTAACAAAAGAAAATGTATGCTCAAAAGCGTCAGCTACTTCATCCGTGCCAATGGTCTTGTGGTTTTTTAAAAGATAGTTGAGAAGGTAGGCAAAAATATGCTCGGAGTCTGTCTGTCCCTTTATCCAATTGTAAAGTTCATCGGTGAGGGGTTCACGAATCAGACGCTTTACGAGTGAGAAGTTTTCTATTCCGCCATTGTGTGCCATCAAAAGGTTCTTGTATTGAAAGGGATGGCAATTCGATTCAGAAACTTCTCCCACACTGGCCGCCCGAACATGGGCTACCATACACTCCGTTTTTATCTTCGGTGCCAGATTCCGGAGGTTGCGATTACTCCATGCAGGGTTGACGGAAACAAAAGTTATCGGTTCTGTATTAATTTCAGGAACAAACCATCCCAAGCCAAATCCGTCCCCATTCAGCGGCTCCTCAATTTCCCTGGCGTGCAGGCTTTGATTAACGAGTGAGTTCTTGGGTTTGTAGAGCAGGTCATCGAGCAGGATCGGTGTTCCCTTGTAAGCCATTAAACGACACATAGCTGTAATTTTTCAGAAAAGATAGGTAAAAAGCGGTTAGTATCGAATTGCAATTTTACCGGTACCTACTTTTTGGATTTACCCTTTTCGAATTTCAGCGAAACTGAATTCATGCAGTATCGCAGCCCGGTAGGTTGAGGGCCATCATCAAATACATGGCCCAGGTGACCTCCGCAGCGGCTGCATACTACCTCGTCGCGGACCATGCCGTAGCTGGTATCCCGGTCCACTTTAACGGCACCTGCAACAACAGGTTGATAGAAACTCGGCCATCCTGTTCCGGACTCAAACTTGGTATGGGAATCAAATAACGCCTGATGGCATCCCGAGCAATAGTAAGTACCATCTTCATGATTGTCCCAGTATTCCCCGGTAAATGCGCGTTCTGTACCTTTTTGTCTGAGCACCTGGTATTGCAACGGAGTCAACGTTTTCTTCCATTCCTCTTCTGTTTTTTGAACTGCAAAGACTTCAGCAGGTTTCGTTTTTCCCTGACCACAGGAAAGAAAAGTGACACAGATGATACCCGATATCGTGAGGGTAAATTGATTGAATATTGTTTTCATAGTCAGATTTATTTTCCAGATATTAAAAGACCCTAAAAGCAAAAAACCCTGACCGCCTGTCAGGGTTTTTTGTACCTAAACCTAAACCTATGAGAGAATTAAATCTACTCCTGAGTATATAACGGATGGCCCGTTGATAGGTTACGATGTTTTGATAAAAAGAACCCTGAAAATTTCTCCAATTGGAGGGTTACTTAAGCTTGCTGCTAAACTGTTTTTTAAATTTTTCAACCTTGGGCCGAATCACATATTGGCAATAGCCTTGTCCAGGATTAAGCGCGAAGTAATTCTGATGGTATTTCTCCGCTACATAAAAATTTGTTAACGGACTGATTTCGGTTACAATGGGCTGCTTGAAAGTATGAGCGGCCTCCAATTGCCGCTTGTATTCCTCGGCTGTTTTTTTCTGAAGCTGATCGTGGTAGAATACGACTGAACGATACTGGGTACCCCGATCGGCACCTTGCTGGTTCAACGTGGTTGGGTCATGGGTATTCCAAAAAATTTCCAGGAGGGTTTCATAGGATACCACCGCAGGGTCATAGGTGATTTGAATTACTTCGGCGTGTCCGGTGGTACCGGTGCAGACTTCTTCATAGGACGGATCCTTCACATGGCCGCCGGCATATCCTGATTCTACTTTTGTAACCCCCTTTACATCCAGGAATACAGCTTCAGTGCACCAGAAGCATCCTCCTCCGAAAGTAGCTTTTTGAACGTTTTGCATTGTTTTTAATGATTTTTTTTCAGCATTTGCTGTCATCGCAACGGCCAATGCCAAGGTTAGAATGAGAGCTTTCATAGATAAATTGTATACCTATAACCGTTGATAGCACAATATAGTTTGGGTGAATAGTGGCAATTGTCGTCCAGCCAACAAAGATTTAATATCGACTGTAAAAGCCCTGGAGTTGACGCCCCAGATTATTTTCGAGGTTACGCATCGACTGATTAAACATATCCTGGCTATTGGGATTTACTTCGGCCTTTTTAGTAAGGCTGACCTGGCTGCTGTTTAATGCCCTTACATCACCGGAAAAGGTTGCCCAATCGTATTGCCAGATCACATCACCATTGACATTTTCCTCCTGCAAAATCGCATTGGTCTTTACATCAGTAATCACAACATTGGCAAGGCTGGTGGCCCGTTTCACTTTATGAAAGTAGGTAATTTTCGCTGTCACGTTTTGCATGACGTCCTGGGTTTTTCCATCCGGTCCCTTTTTTTCTCCGACTTTAATGTCTTTGCTGAGTTGTTCAGCATTCGTGCTGATTTGAGCCTGCGCATCAATCCGGTATCCGCGGAATGCGATTCGTAAAAATTGATGGGGGGGTACAGTATCTTTTTGAGAAGCTGGTTTGAAAGAGAGAAACTGACGCTGGAGAGAATTAATTACAGGCTGAATACTGCCATAATTTATGGTGGACTCATTGACTTCTTCATAGGCAATGCGCAAGGTGGCATTGTATTCCGCCTGATTCATCATTTCTATGGATTCACGATATCCATTTTCGAAATCGTTGGCAGCTTTAAAATCAAAGTATGCTTCTTTTGAAGCTTCCCGCGTATTCTTCATCATGGCAGCAATTCCGGCCTGGTAACTTTCTTCCGCCGCCTTCACTTTAGCCTCTTTCAATTCCGTGAATCGGGTGGCGGGTTTGGCAATGACCCGCTTGGCTCCCATGGAAGTGCTGATCTGATTGCTTAAACTGTTGATTTGTTCATATCCTTTGACCGCATTGCGCCATTTCATCGGGTCATCCGAATCCATACCGTTTTTAATGTTGCTTTCGATGTATTCAATGGCAAGCGGATAGCCCTGTTGAAGGACCTCCTTGGCTTTTTTGTTTTCAGGACTGGTCCTGAGGCGATTGATAGATTCGACCACAGCTTCATAGTACTCACCATGTTTGAGAGCTGATTTTCCTGAAACACAAGCCTGAAAGGCAAGGATTAGAAAGAGAGATAGAATTCTATTCATACTCATGACCATGCAAAACGGGTGCCTCAATTTATAAAGTAGTTTTCGGGCTGGCAATTTATACTGAATAATATC
>DAOMZK010000192.1:0-5358 GCA_035438035.1 Cyclobacteriaceae bacterium
GGCAATGGCGATGCGCTGACGCTGGCCGCCGGATAATTTCACGCCACGCTCGCCTATGACGGTGTCCAACCCCTGTTCAAAGCGATCTGTAAATTCAGAAACGTGTGCTGCCTTGACGGCAAACAGCAGTTGTTCTTCGGTTGAATTCGGCCTGGGGAATAAAATATTCTCACGTATTGTTCCTTCAAACAAGAAATCATCCTGGAGCACCACACCTAATTGACTACGGTAACTATCAAGTGAGACTTTACTTAAATCAATACCGTCGACCGTCACCACTCCGCTTTGAGGTGTGAGGAAGGAAGCTGCCATCCCCGCGATGGTGGTTTTTCCAGAGCCGGAAGTACCCACAAGGGCGGTGACCGATCCGGAAGGAGCACTGAAGACAATGTTCCTTACCACTTCTTTGCCTTCTTCGTAAGCGAAAGACACATCTTTGAATTCAATGTCTCCCTTTATAGTACTGATTTTAATCGTTCGCGTCGTGCCATCATCTTCTGGTGTCATGTTCATCAGTTCTTCTGTACGATCAAGTCCTGCAAATGCTTCAGTAAGCTGACTACCGATGTTACTCATCTGCACGATCGGTGCAATCATAAAGCCGAGGTATAGGGTAAAGGCTAGAAATTCACCAAAGGTGAGTTGACCGTTGATAATCATATATCCGCCAATGCCCATGATTCCGGTTGAAGCTAATCCCAGCAGGAAGGCAGCAGAGCTCGTAATCAGACTGGTGGCAGTAAGGCTCGCCTTGATATTCAAAAAAAGTCTTTCAACACCCTGTTCGAATGTTTTAATTTCCGACGGTTCAGCATTGAAACCTTTGATCACGCGAACTCCATTCAGCGTTTCTGTCAGTCTGCCGGTAACGTCAGCTGTGATCTTGCCGCGCTCGCGGAATACCGGCCTGATTTTAGAAAAGGCTTTGAGAGAGATTAATCCGAATATTCCTACAGGGACAAGCACACACAATGTCATCAGCGGACTGATCCTGATCAACAACACAAGGCAAATTACAGATGTGAGTACACCGCCCACCAGTTGCACAAGACCTGTACCGACAAGGTTGCGTACACCTTCCACATCATTCATGATTCGGCTTACCAAGGCTCCTGACTTATTATTATCAAAAAACCGGATGGGCAGACGCAATACCTGCCGCTGAACTTTGGATCGCAGAATGGAAATCAGCCGTTGTGCTTCGACACTTAATATTTGGGTGAGGATATAGGAGGTCACCGCCTGGACCAATACAGACACCGCTACGGCAATCAGCACCAGCTTCAGCATCTCCAAATTCCCCTTGGCTATTACATCGTCCATCAGGTATTTGGTAGACCAGGGAAGCACAAGACCGGAAAGCCGGCTGATGATAATCAGTATCAATCCAACAAACAATATGTTCTTTCTTGGCCAAATAATGGTCTTAAAGACCTGGCCTATAGTGACTTTCGATTTACTCATTCAGTATTCGGGATTTGGGCTCAAGGTAAGGACGAAGCAGGGATATATTTTAGTCTAATTCGATTTCAAATTTCAGATTCCATATTCGCTGGTAGCAAACTATCGGTTGAGGATGTAATTTTAGCCCATATTAGAATCTAAAAAGTTTAACCACGCCCGCCTGCTTGACCCTTTAGATTGAAAAAAAATTATGTCTTCAACTCACAAAACACTCTTCATAAAAAAGTCAAAACTACCGGGAGCCGGGTTGGGACTGTTTACGAGAATCCAATTCAACAAAGGCGACCGGATTGTGGAGTACAAAGGGCGGCGTGAAGCCTGGAAAAAGGTAAAGGCGCAGGATGGATACAATGGATACCTGTTGAGGTTGAATCAAAGGACAGCCATTAATGCTTTGCCCTACAAAAAAGCACTCGGTCGCTTCGCCAATGATGCTGCCGGAGCCGGAAGAAAAAATGGACTCCGCAATAATTCTGAATATCTGATCTACGGTAATAAGTGTTATATCGAGGCCACTCGCACTATAAATAAAGGCGAGGAAATATTGGTGGGATACGGGAAGGCGTTTTGGAATTTGCAAAGGAGAATAAGAATAGCCACGGAGGCACGGTAACGGTGAGTGGACAATATAAACTCTCCTATGAAATGTCTTGCTCGCCTTCGCGAAGCGCTTTGGAGAAGCAAGGCTGGATGACGGCTGCCGATAGGCAGGTCTCGGCATTCATCGTCTTCGCGTAGCCGCTTCGACAGAGCAAGGCCGGCACCCCCATAAAGTACTTACGAGCGAAATTCTGGTATCATTCTCAGGTCGGTGATAACACCGACCTCAGGTAACACTGACCTCAGGTATTCACCATTGCTGAATAATGATACATACCTGGTTATCCCTCAATGCAAATTCCTTCGCTCCCCAGGGGCGAAGGGTGACTTTATTAAGATTGGGATGAAGAAAATCGGGATGTGATGAACTTACTTTTTTGTATACTTCATTGATGCTTTTCGTAACGAGTCTAAATTCAGGATTATGTTCCTTTGCCAGTTTTCTATCTTCAAAAAGGTACAGTTGCAATACGTCCTTTTCGAGCACGCAAAACGGATTTTTTGACTTCAATTCTTCATGTCCGATTTTAAATTCAAGACAATCAACAAATAACTTTAACCCGTCTTTAATATCAAGATAATAGGCGGCAGGAACTAACTTCGTAAAATTCATAATTGATTTAATTCCGAGTTATTTTCTTTTATCTGGTCGGTGACAATACCGAATACTGACCCAAGGTAAAAAGGTAAAGACACAAGAAATACAAGTATAGCTTATGACTTAGCGTCTTCGTGCCTTATTAGCAAAAACCCACCCCTAACTCCCGTTAGCTACTTCCCCGCCTTCTCCGTATTTTTGTTTTTGGAAGTTCAAATCCCGCTATGAGTCAAGCAGTTGCACCCGATAAAACGGAGAAGAAAAATCTTGCCGGCCACGAAGCACCCCAACCTTACCTACCCAAAAATAAAGTGCGCGTAGTCACGGCAGCCAGTCTGTTTGACGGACACGACGCCGCCATCAATATCATGCGCCGGATTATACAGGCTACGGGTTGTGAAGTCATTCACCTTGGCCATGACCGGAGCGTGGAAGAAGTAGTAAACACCGCCATCCAGGAAGATGCGCAGGCTATCGCCATGACCAGCTACCAGGGTGGCCACAATGAATATTTCAAATACATGTATGACCTGCTTGTCGAGAAAGGCGCAGGTCACATAAAAATATTTGCCGGCGGCGGCGGCGTAATTCTTCCTGAAGAGATCAGGGAATTGATGGACTATGGCATCACGCGCATCTATTCTCCTGATGACGGCCGCGCTATGGGCCTGCAGGGGATGATCAACGATCTTGTACAGTCCAGTGATTTTGCTTTGGGTGATACACTGGGCAATGAAGTCGATGAGATCAAATCAAAAAACCCACTGGCTATCGCTCGACTGATTTCCGCAGCTGAAAACTACTACGACAAACACGCAGACGTCTTTAAGAAAATTCATGCGCTGACTGAAAAATCCAAAATACCGGTCCTGGGTATCACCGGCACCGGCGGTGCAGGAAAGTCCTCGATGGTGGATGAAATCGTGAGGAGATTCCTTTTTGATTTTAAGGATAAGACCGTAGGACTGATTTCAGTGGATCCTTCAAAACGTAAGACAGGCGGCGCTTTACTTGGCGACCGCATCCGTATGAATGCGATCAATAATCCCCGCGTGTACATGCGCTCATTGGCGACCCGTCAATCCAACCTGGCACTTTCTCAATATGTAAAAGAAGCCATTGGCATTCTGAAAGCGGCGGGTTTTGATCTGATCATCCTCGAGACATCGGGTATCGGTCAGAGTGATACGGAAATCATTGACCACAGCGACGTATCACTGTATGTGATGACGCCGGAATACGGTGCCGCTACCCAGCTTGAGAAAATTGACATGCTGGACTTTGCCGATGTCATCGCACTCAACAAGTTTGACAAACGCGGTGCGCTGGATGCCTTACGGGATGTAAAGAAACAATACCAGCGAAACCACAAACTCTTTGATCAATCCGTAGACCAGATGCCTGTGTGTGGCACCATCGCATCGCAGTTCAATGACCCTGGAACCAATCGTTTATACAAACAGGTGATTGACAAGATTTCAGAAAAGACGAAAGTCAACTTCAGTTCGGGTATTAAGATCTCAGATGATGCCTCAGAAAAAGTCTATGTCATCCCTCCCGGTCGCACAAGATATCTAAGTGAGATTTCAGAAAACAACCGGGCGTACGATGCCTGGGTCGATGAACAAAGCAATATTGCACAAAAGCTATATGGGATGACAGAGACGATCGAACACTTGAAGTCATCACCGTCCGTTCAGGATTTAAAAGCTGAGCTGGAAAAACTCAAACTGGAACTGGATCCAAAAAACTGGAAGCTGCTTACCGAATGGCAGGAAAAAGTCAGTCGCTACAAAGGACCTTTGTTTAAGTTCAAAGTCCGCGACAAGGAAATCGGCATCAAGACTCATTCTGAATCCTTATCACACCTGCAGATCCCAAAAATCGCATTGCCGAAATACAAAGCCTGGGGAGATTTGTTGCAATGGAGCTTACAAGAGAATGTACCCGGAGAATTTCCCTACACTTCAGGCATCTATCCCTTCAAACGTGAAGGTGAAGATCCGACACGGATGTTTGCCGGAGAAGGTGGACCGGAGCGCACCAACCGACGCTTTCACTATGTCAGTATCTCCACTCCGGCCAAGCGCCTTTCCACGGCATTCGACTCCGTTACTTTGTACGGCAATGATCCAGACTATCGCCCAGACATTTATGGAAAGATCGGTAACTCCGGTGTGAGCATTTGCTGCCTGGACGATGCCAAGAAATTGTATTCCGGATTCAATCTCACCGATCCCAGGACTTCCGTTTCCATGACCATCAACGGGCCGGCCCCCATGTTGTTGGGATATTTTATGAATGCGGCTATTGATCAACAGTGCGAAATCTATATCCGTAAAAACGGGCTTGAGAAAGAAGTCAAAGAAAAGATTGAGAAAATCTACAAGGACAAAAATATTGAACGACCCGCCTACCAGGGAGCCTTGCCAAAAGGAAATGATGGATTGGGTTTGATGCTGTTGGGCACTACAGGCGACCAGGTTTTACCGGCCGATGTGTATGCAAAAATCAAAGAAGAAACGCTGGCCCAAGTAAGGGGCACAGTACAGGCTGATATTCTTAAAGAAGACCAGGCGCAAAACACCTGTATCTTCTCTACAGAATTTGCCCTGCGCCTGATGGGTGACGTTCAGCAATATTTTATCGATCATAAAGTCAGGAATTTCTATTCCGTCTCCATTTCCGGATACCAT
>DAOMZK010000193.1:0-5356 GCA_035438035.1 Cyclobacteriaceae bacterium
CTGTGGAGAGTTTATCCATAGTCTTAAAATGTTTCGCCAGTTTCTCTGCCACGGTCTTTCCAACATAGCGGATTCCGATAGCGAACAGCACAGATTCAAAGGGTGTACCCCTGGAGTGGTCAATTCCTTCCAGCAAATTTTTGGTTGACAATTCCTTGAATCCCTCCAGTTGCATGATGTCATCCGGTTTTAATGTGTACAAATCCGCCGGACTTTTAACCAACTTCATATCAAAGAGCTGGGCAATGGTCTTTTCGCCCAACGAGTCAATATCCATTGCTTTGCGTTGGATGAAATGTTCAATCCTGCCCTTGATCTGGGGAGGACATCCTTTGTCATTCGGGCAGTAATGATTGGCTTCACCCTCCTGACGAATGAGGGAGGTGCCACATTCCGGACATGTAGTTATGTATTTTACCGGCTTGGTGTTTGAATTGCGTTTGGATAAATCAACACCGGTGACTTTAGGAATAATTTCTCCTCCTTTTTCCACGAATACATAATCGCCAATTCGAAGATCCAGTCTTACGATTTCATTTGCATTGTGAAGTGACGCTCGTTTTACGGTGGTGCCGGCAAGGAATACGGGTTCAAGTTCAGCCACTGGCGTAACCGCACCGGTACGACCCACCTGGTAGATGATGCCGTTCAGACGGGTACTTACATTTTGCGTTTTATACTTGTAGGCGATGGCCCAGCGTGGACTCTTTGCCGTGAAACCCAACAGCTCCTGTTGATCCAACCGGTTAACTTTTATCACCACCCCATCAGTTTCGAGCGGAAGGGCTTGTCTCCGGGAATCCCAATGATCGATGTAGGCAAAGACTTCCTTGATATTTTTGCACTTGCGGTAGGTGGGAGATACGTTGAACCCCCAGGCTTCAAGCTTCCTAATCCCTTCCTCGTGTGTTCTAACCTGGTTCTCGTCACCCAGCAGATAATAAGTAAAGCAATCCAGTTTGCGCTGTGCCACTGTCGAGGAATCCTGCATTTTCAAAGTACCAGAAGCGGTATTGCGTGCGTTGGCATAAGTTTCTTCCCCCACATCTTCGCGTTCTTTGTTGAGCGCCTCAAAGACTTTTTTGGGAAGAAACACCTCGCCCCGGACTTCAAATGATTTCGGCAATCCCTTTCCTTTGACTTTCAGGGGTACGGAACGGATGGTTTTGACATTAGCGGTGACATCATCACCGCGCACGCCATCACCACGGGTAACACCTTTGGTAAGGATGCCATTTTCATAAATCAGGCTGATGGATACACCATCGAATTTTAGTTCGCAGAAATATTCGTACTGTTCTCCTTCCAGGCCTTTGGCCACCCGCCCGTCGAAGTCAGACAATTCTTCCTGCGAATATGTGTTGCCCAGCGACAACATGGGATATTGATGAACAACACTGGCAAAGGACTTCGTAATGGTGCCGCCAACCCTTTGCGATGGTGAATCGGCCTGTTTCAGCTCCGGGAAATCATTTTCCAGACTGATTAGTTTCTCCAGCAGTTTATCGAATTCTAAATCGGTGATTTCAGATTTATTTTTTTGATAATAGAGATCATTGTGATAGTTGATCTTTTCTGTTAGGTCAGTGATCGCTTTTAACGCTTCAGATTTCGTCATGGGTATAAGATAGGCTTGTCATCAGACAAGGATGCTAAAATACAAAGGCAGGCGTAAAAATGGTCTTAGGAATTGATCAAATTCAGCAGGCAGCAGACGGAAAGTCCTGCAGTTTCGGTTCGGAGCCGATGGGGTCCCAGGCTCACCGTTCTGAATCCATTTGAATTGGCGAAGGCAACTTCGTCCAGGGTAAAATCTCCTTCAGGACCGACCATTACCACGTAATCACCGCCAGGTTTGACGCAATGGTTAAGGTGATCCGGATTGCTGGAGTTAACGAATGCAATATAGCGTTGGGAATCCCTGCACCCCAGGACAAATTTTTCAAATGGGATCATATGGGTGAGTGATGGCAGCCATGTTTGACCGGATTGTTTCATGGCGCTGACCAGGATTTTCTCCAATCTCTCCAGTGCAATCGTCTTTCGTTCTGACTTCTTTCCCTGGATAAAGGTAATTTTCTCAATTCCGATTTCCCCACATTTCTCCACCAACCACTCGATGCGGTCAGTTTGCTTGGTAGGGGCGATGGCCAGGTGTATGGAGAAATTTCTTTTCGGCACCATGGTTTTATTTACAATCCTGAAGGAGGATTGTCGGGGATCTGTGCCCGTTATCTCGGCTTGACAGCGATGACCTTTGCCATCCGTTATTTCAATGGAATCACCGGTATTCAGCCTTAGCACTTTAGTTGCGTGGCGGGATTCTTCAGGGGAAAGAAAGCCTGTAGAGATATCAGGTTGATAGAAAAGCGGCAAAGGTTAAATTATTCACTATTGTTTTTTTATCAGGGCATCAACCAACGCAATATATTGCTGCATGGCTTGATCTTTTCCAACACCCTTTCGCGAATTCCAAGCATCAAATTTGGCAATGGCCTTGAAATCAAACCCTCCCGGTCGTTCTCCTGATACATCTCCGTCTGTGGCTTGTTTAAATAATGCATATAAATCAAGCAGGTGCTCATTGGAGGGTCGTTCGGTTAATTCCTTTGAACGAACCACTGCAGATTGAAAATCATCTTGTAATGCCATCGGTGTTATTCAGTCTCCTGCAATAAGAAGTTGACTTACATTTGAATTATCGTTTGTCCAGGGCTGCGTATTTGCGCAGTTTTTGGCCCATATAGATCTGACGGGGACGGCCAATGGGTTCTTTGTTTTCCCTCATTTCTTTCCACTGTGCTATCCATCCTGGCAGGCGTCCCATGGCAAACATTACGGTAAACATATCGACAGGTATGCCCAGGGCGCGGTAAATAATACCGGAATAGAAGTCCACATTGGGATAGAGTTTACGCTCGATGAAGTAAGGGTCACGCAGTGCTACTTCCTCCAGCTTGCTGGCGATTTCAAGGACGGGATCATTCACCCCTAGTTTTTTCAGCACATCATCGGCAGCCTTCTTGATAATTTTAGCCCGTGGATCAAAATTTTTGTAGACGCGGTGACCAAATCCCATCAGCCTGAATCCGCTATTCTTATCTTTTGCCTTGTTGATCCATTTTTCCGTGTCGCCGCCATCCTTTCGGATTTGTTCCAGCATAAGAATTACCTCCTGGTTGGCTCCACCATGGAGGGGCCCCCAGAGGGCATTGATGCCGGCAGAAATAGATGAATAAATGCTGGCCTTGGATGAACCGACAATCCGAACGGTAGAGGTAGAGCAGTTTTGCTCATGATCAGCATGCAATATGAGCAGTTTGTCCAGCGCATCAGAAACAACCGGATCCACGTGATAGTTTTCGGCGGGTAGTCCAAAAAGCATTTTTAAAAAACGCGAGCAATAGTCGAGTGAGTTATCGGGATAGTTAACCGGGTGTCCCATCGCATTCTTGTAAGCCCAGGCTGCAAATGTTGGCATTTTAGCCAAAGACCTTACGATGCTAAGGTAAACGCCTTCTGCTGACCGGTTAGGATCAAGGGATTCGGGATAAAATGCGGTTTGCGCACAAAACATCGAAGCCAATACGCCCATTGGATGAGCAGAGGATGGAAAACCATCGAGAATTTTTCGGGTGTCTTCGTGTACCAGCGTATGGGTTTTGATATCATCCGAGAATTTTGTCAACTGATCTTTCATCGGCAGTTCGCCAAAAATGAGGAGGTACGCTACTTCAAGGAAATTCGATTTCTCCGCCAGTTCCTCAATGGAATAACCCCGGTAACGGAGAATACCTTTGTCACCATCCAGAAAGGTGATTGCGCTTTTGGTGGCGCCGGTATTTTTATAACCCAGGTCGAGTGTTACCGTTCCTGTTTTTTCCAGTAGTTCACCGATATCGATGCCCTGTTCATTTTCCGTGCCTTCGAGGATGGGAAAATCGTAAGTTTTGCCATCGATAATCAGTTGCGCTGTCTTTGCCATGTTCTTCTATTTTGCCCTAAAGTAAACCTGTGTTTTTGTAGTTGGAAGCCCTTCGGTGAATTTAATTATTTCCTAAGATCAGCGGCATACCATCCTTACCTGAACCGATGATTACGACCTTTGAATTGGGCGATTTGGAGAGTTCCAACGTGGCTTCTATTCCCCTCATTTTCAATAGTTTGTCTGACAAACTATTGTTGATAATGTTATTGGCGCGTGATTCACCTTCCGCGGCTATTCTTTTACGTTCTGCTTCGCTTTTCTCTTTGTCGAGGCGAAACTGGTAGGCGAGTGCTTCCTGTTCCTGCTGGAGCTTATTTTCGATGGCACCTTTTATCTGTTCAGGTAAAACAATAGACCGGATCAGCACAGCGGTTGCAGTTACAAAGTTTGCGCTTAATATCTTTTCAGTTTCCTTTTGAATGGCCGCTTCGACTTCTGCCCGTTTTGTAGAATAAATTTCTTCTGCGGTAAATCGACCCATTACCTGCCGAACCGTAGAGCGTACTTCGGGGATTACCAGGACTTCAACATAGGATTTGGTGAATTTCTGATGTACGTATCCAATCTTTTCCGGTATCGGGAAATACCTTACGGTAATGTCCACATGGATGGATAGTCCATTCTTATCGAGTATATCCATGTTTTCGTCCGATGACATTTCATTCACCTGGTAGATGTAGACATCATTCCAGGGTGCTTTGAAATGGATTCCCTGGTCAATCACGTTCTGCAGGTCAAGTCCCTGGCCAAAGGGATAAAAAATAATGGCGCGTTCATTGGACTGGATCGTATAGTACAAGCTGGAAAAGATGGACATCAGGATGATGAATCCGATTACTCCGACAATAATTAAAGGTAGTCTGCGATTATTCATAGATTGGATAAGTTATTTATTCAAGGGAACTAAAGTTAAAGTTAGTGATTTCGCGTTACGATTCTCGCAAAATGACGGTGTTGCTAGGCTGCAGATTCTTCTTCCTTTCTTGGAAGTCCGAGTAATTTACCGATAATCAACATGCCGTAGAGATTCCCCCACACCGCTTCCAGTGCACTGATATTGCGGATAAGTTTGGTGGGTTCAAGCCCATGGTCCACACCGCCGAGCACGCAAAAACTGTAGGTTACACATTCGGAATAATTAGGAAATCCGAGTTCCACAACGGATCCCAGGCCTCCAGGACGCATGATCGTCAGCAGGTCGTACAAGCTGCCGAATGAAATTCCAACCATCAGGAATACGCATGCAGCTCCCCAAAGCTTATCCGGGGTTAAAAATCCGCCCGAGAAGATGTCACGGATGGCGAAAGCTATAACTGTGACCTCGATGGGGAAAAGCAATCCATGGACAGTGAGCAGAAGAGCCTGCCG
>DAOMZK010000194.1:0-5292 GCA_035438035.1 Cyclobacteriaceae bacterium
GGTTTACGAATAGCAGTGAAAACGATCGAGAAAAAAAACAGCACCACGACACCAATCATCAATCCGGCCGGCCGGTAACCTTCCAGGCACCATGCAATCATTCTCATATATGCACGCTGTACTTTAGGCCAAAGGACTGTCTGAAAATTTGAAATAACCTGTTCCAAAACAAACCGATGAAGCGAATAAATTCCGAAAAGGAATAGGGTGAGATTACCCATTCCAAATGAACCGGAGATATAAAAGATTAATGCGGTGGCACCGAAAATCACAGCTGTAATTTTGTAGCCTCGCGTCACTTTTTTGCGGCTATGGTCATGGTCGTGAACTTCCATAAAATCAGCTGCAAATACCGGGTTCATAATGTAGGCTACGACTAAAGACGCCAGTAAGGCAATGATCAGTGTAACCGGAAGGAAGAACATAAACTCTCCAATGGTTCCAGGCCAGAAAGCGAGGGGAACGAACGGCGCCAGTACCACAAGCGTACCTGTCAATACGGGCATGAACACTTCACCGGCAGCAAATTTTGCAGCTTTGCGGATGGGCACCTTTCCATTGTCGAATACCCGGTGTGTATTTTCTATCACCACAATGGCATCATCCACTACAATACCCAGTGCCAGCAGGAATGAAAATAATGTCATCAGGTTCAGGCTGAATCCGATGGATGGAAAAATAAGAAATGCAATAAAGCTGGAAAGTGGAACCGAAAGCCCCACAAAAATTGCGTTTGTAGCGCCCATGAAAAACATAAGGATTATTGTCACTAAAATAAACCCGATAATAATGGTATTGATCAGATCGTGAAGTGTCATCCGGGTATTGTCTGACTGATCGGCAGTGATCGTAACGAGAAGACCTTTGGGAAGAATATTGGCCTCAAAGTCTTTTACAATATCATTGATCTTATCAGAAGCATCGATGAGGTTTTCGCCGCCCCGTTTAATGATATTCAGCGTCACCACATTTTTACCATCCAGGCGGGCGAAACTTTCCTGTTCTTTATGGGTATCCACCACTTCAGCAATGTCTTTCAAATAAATCTTACCCCCTTTGATTGAGCCAACGATCGTGTTGCCAATCTGGTCGGCGTCGATATACTCTCCATTCACGCTCAGTGAACGCTTCATTCCATCCACTGAAATTTGTCCGCCGGAGACAATCCGGTTTTCGTACGCAATGGCATTCGTCATATCATCCAGACTCACACCAGCAAGGGCAGCTTTAAAAAGGTCAACATTGATCTGAATCTCACGGTCAAGCGCACCCACAATGTCTACCCTTCTGAGTTCAGAAAGTGATTCCATACGGTCCTGCATCTGTTCGGCATATTTTTTCAAAGTCTGCAGGTCATAGTCTCCCGAAAGGTTAACATTCATCACCGGTACTTCGGAAATATCTATATCCACTACCTGCGGCTCGTCTGGCAAATCATTGGGCAAATCCTGTTTAGCCTTATCCACAGCTTCTTTGACTTCACGCTTGGCTTCTTTCACCTCCACATCGGTTTCAAACTCAATGATCACATTAGAGAAATCCTGAACCGAATTGCTGGAAATTTTTTTCACACCAGCGATGGACTTTACCTGCTTCTCAATTTGCTTGGTGATCAGATTCTCCACATCGGTTGGTGCCGCGCCCGGATAGACCGTAGCTACATAGATTTGCGGAAATACAACTTCAGGGAAATTTTCCTTGGGCAGACCATTGTAGGTCATGATGCCTGCCAAACAAATGATTGCAGTGGCCACATAAATGGCTACTTTATTGTCAATAGCCCAACTGGTGGGTTTAAATTCTTTTTCTGTGTCTTGCATATTATTGGATGTTAGCGGGTGCAGAGAAATACGTGCCCAATTTTACATTCTTACCAATTCTCCATCGTTAAGTCCCTGGTAACCTACGGTGATAATCTTATCACCTGCTTTCAAGCCTGATATGATTTCAGCCTGGTTGTTATACACACCAGAAACTTCTACCACTTTCCTTTTCGCCACGAGGTTGTTGCCGTCTTGCTCGGCGACATATACAATTTTCTGTCCGTTCACATCCTGTACGATATTGACGGGAACCACAAGGGCAGAATTTTTTGAATCGAAGATGATCCTTAACACTCCAGTCATATTTGGCCGCAGTTCCTCATTGGAAGGCAGCGCCACTTCAATTGGAAATGTTCTTGAGAGTTGGTTAATTGTTCTTCCCACGAAAGTGACATTGGCTTCCAGTGTTTTGTTGACATCAGAGAAATTAACACTGACCTTATTCCCCTTTTTAATTGCAGTGACATACGCTTCGGAGACGTTGGCCTTCACTTTCAGCCTGTTGTTGCTCACCACACGAAAGGCAGGTAAGCCTGGTGCAGCATTTTGACCAATTTTCAATGATACCTCATCGATCGATCCGCTGATAGGCGATTTTATTCTCGCCATTTCAAGTTGTTCATTTAAAATCGCCAGTCTCTTTTCAATGCTCTGCTTGGCATTCTTTGCCTGCAAGTACTGAACTTCAGTGCCGATCTTTTGATCCCACAGATTCTTCTGCCGTTCATACACCGTATTCGCCAGTTCCAGCCCCGACTTTGCTTCCTCAATACTGCGAAGGGTAATGGTATTGTCAATTTGTGCCAGTGTTTGACCTGCCGTAACCACATCGCCCTCTTTCACGAATACCTGGGTGATAATTCCAGCCGTCCTCGCGCTAACCAGAATATTATCAACTGCCTCAACTGATCCCTGGGTTTGCACAAAATAATCGAATGGACGCGGGTTAAGTTCCCTCGCCGTTACATCTTTCATTTTTACCGAGGCTGATCCCGGATTTTCCTTGAGAATTTCATCCTCGAGCTTCTTAATTTCCGCAGCCGTTTTAGCCTGCTGGGTCTTCAGCTTTTCGAGTTGACTTTTTTTGTCGCCGGATGCGGCGCTGCATCCTGCCAGGATTACGGCGATGGCGGCAACCGCCAGTATGCTTGTGTATAATTTTGCTTTCATAAAAAATATTTCGGGGTTGTGGATTGATTTATTGATTAAGGACTTTGCCATACGCTTTTTCAAGGTCGACTGATGCAATGAGCGCATCATACAGCGCCGCATAATAATTGGTTTGCGCTTCCTTGAAGGATGCATCAGCATTGATGACTTCTATATTGGAACCGACTCCCTGCTGATATTTGATTACCGTAACATTGTACACTTCTTCGGCCAGCTCCATATTCGCCTTTTGCGACCTGAGCGTGCTCAGGTTGTTGTTGAATTGCAATCCTGCCTGCTGTTGTTCCATGTCAATCTGTGATTTCATGAACGTCTTGGCATTATCGATTTGCTGAAGTTGAATTTTCTTCTGTTGAATCTGATTGCTTTTTCTCAGTCCGTCGAAAATGGGTACGTTGGCACGGATACCGAATACGCCCAGGTCTCTCCATTTTGATCCAAAAGAAATAAACGTGTCAAAAGACGAGGTTCCATAGCTGGCCCCGTAGCTGCCGTAGAAATCCAACTTGGGCAAATATTGAACTTTTGTATTCTTGATATCCAATTGGGTCAGGGCATAGTTGGTTTCCAGTTTGCTGAACTCAATGCGGTTATTATAGTTGAAATCTTTTGTCAACTCTTCATTCAGTACCTGCACCTTGATCGTCTCGAGGTTATCGGTTAATAGTATCTTTTCTGTCATCGGATAGCCCATCTGGAATTTGAGGATATTGGTTCCGATCTCCAGTCCGATGGTCGCGGTCCGCTTGGCAGTCATGATGTTGTTATATTGAACTTCAACACGATTCACATCTATCTTTTCAGCAAAACCATTGTTGTACATGACGCGTGTCTGCTTTAGCAATGAATCAAGACGTGAAACGTTTTTCTCCACCAGCGCCAGCCGCTCGGTGCTCACCAGCACACCGTAGTACGCTTTCTTTATGGCTGTAACGAGCTCCGTCTGGGAATTGATCAGATCCTTGCGCGCCAGGTCAGTATATGTGCGGCTTGCTTTCAATCCAACAAAATAGGATCCGTTGAAAATCATCTGGTCCACATTGAGCGTGGCCCTTCCAACGTAAGTTGTACCAAACTTTACCCCGACATACTCACCTGCCGGCCCCCCGACGATTTCTGCGGGGAGAAAAGAAGTAGGAATGATAAAGTTATTGGCCAGGTCGGCTGATGCACCCACCTGGGGTAACCCGGTTGAGAGGGTCTCGCCCACTTTAGACTCAGATGCTTTGATGGCGATTTGCGCACTTTTTAGATTGGGGTTATTTTCTTTGGCGAACTCAATGCATTCTTGCAAAGAGAATGCAGTCGGAAGCTTCTCCTGTCCGTAAGAGAAACCCAGCATGAGCAGGGCAGCGGTTAAGGTAAAAACTCTTTTCATAATACTTGGGTATTTACTTCGTGGTTAGTCATGTGTTGTTGCTTGTATTTTTCATAAGCCTTGCGGCCCTTGTCAGTCAGGACTCCGAAAACAAAATGTTCGAAAATCTGGCTGTTTACTTCCGCGAGATTATACTGCCCGGAAGGAAAAATGTTTTCATCAAAAGTGAGCTGTATCAGTTCCAGGCGAACAGTGGCCAGGATGTCCGCATTGATCTCAGGTCTGAAATATCCCTCTTCAATTCCCTGCATAAGATTGCGCATGACCGATTCACGGATAAACTTCTGTTTGTGACTCAGCCAGACTCCCCATGCTTTAGGGTGATATTTTTTCAGATCAAAAAGCAAAGAGGGGTTCATCTTCTGAAAATCAACCTTGATGCAACCTGAAATCCGCGCCAATTCTTCTATCGCATTTTTGGACGACTGCCGGAATCCGTCGTATTTCTTCTGATCGTCTTCCATTTTGTAGGCCGCTACCGTAGTGACGATTTCATCCTTGTCGGCAAAGTATTGATAGAGGGTTTTCTTCGAGACGGACAAGTGGCTGGCCACATCATCCATGGAGACACTGCGAATGCCGTAACGCATAAATAGCTCAGTGGCCCCTGCCAAAATCCGCTGTTTTATATCTTGTTCTTCCATAACGGTCGCAAAACTATGGAAACTTTATACATTACCAAAGTTTCCATAGTTTCCTTCAACGCCTGTTTTAAGAATAGGTTGGGGGTTTTTAGAAAAAAGTTGTAAAGATTTTGTTAAGGATTTACCTCAACCGTTTGAAACCCCGGAATTCTTATCCGAAGGGGTTTTTTCAGTATAACACCACTTTTCTTTCATCTTCTGTTTGAAGCGCTCTCTGTCTTCGGGAGACATGCCCTTCCATTTTTCTGCCATGTAATAACCCCAGGGACCGTTGTGG
>DAOMZK010000195.1:0-5271 GCA_035438035.1 Cyclobacteriaceae bacterium
AAAATGAGATTTACTGCATGACAGTAGAATCTGAGGAAGTTGGAGGAAGGTTTTCAATGTAAGTTTTCAGATCAACCAGTCCCTGGGTATACAGACCCGGCATCATGGATCGCATCATCAGCCACATGGCCTTTCCTGTAATACCATCATTTGCTCCGTCATAGGTCCACACAACATTTGTTCCCTGACCGTCAGGAGACAGGATAAAGGTGGCTGAAGCCTTGCCGTCATATCCATCAAACTTAAGCTGACAATTGATGCGTTGATTTTCGATTGACTCATCAATCCATTGTGACCCCTTGCCAACCTCGGGTCCGTCCCAGTTTACCCTGGCGCCAACTCCTGATTGCGGGCCCTCAAATACATATTGGGTTGCCGTATCCATTTTAGCCCAGGGTGACCACTTGGTCATGGTAGCGAATCCATTCAATTCACGATAAACGACAGCAGGGGCTGCATTGATTACAATGGATTTTTCAATATGGCCTTTTGCAGGCTGCATGGCGATGACAATGCCCAGGACCACCACGAGTGCCAACAGGATAATCCCGATTATTTTCAAAATTTTCATATTAGAAAAGGTTTGAGTTCACTAAGATATTGAAAATCAACAATGTTTGAATTTGCATTTGTCCCAAAAAATCCAAAAATTCGAAACATCTAAACCCGAATTTCCATGAGTTTATTCACTGATCCCAATCGAATTCCTGAGAATTACGGCCTCAAAACAGCAGGCGGACTGATTGTTTATTTTTTACTGATGCAGATGATTGACAAACATCATCATGTGGAGTTACGTCTCCTGAATCTTCTTATCCAGGCAGGTGGAATTTATTTCGCCTTGAAGAAATTCAAGAACACGCATGAGGATCATATGAATTACTTCAGGGGCCTGATCACGGGTGTGGCCACAGGAGCAGTGGCATCTTTGATTTTTGCCGTCTTCCTTTTTCTCTACATGAAGATCGATGGGTCATTGCTGGCTTCGATTCAGGAAAATGAGCCGATGGGCCATTATCTCAATGAATACATTTCCGCTTTCATCGTCGCATTGGAGGGTGTGTTTTCCAGCATGCTCGTCACCTTTGTACTGATCAACTATATCAGCACCGATGAAGTGAATGACCCTGCTGGGGAAAGCAAATAAAGTTTAATGTTCAAGGTTTGCTACAAGCCAACCTTGAACTATCGAACTTCCAACTCCACAATCGTATCCACCTCATCCCATTTTTCTTTAGGGACTTGCACGCTCAATCCAAAGTCGTTCTCCTGGAATTTGACAGCGGACTTATCTGAAAACAGTTTAGCAGAAACGACTTTCTTTCCCAATTTGGGTAGTGTCAGTGTCTCATCCTGCCAATTGAGAACGTGGAGATAAATTTTGTTTCCTTTTTGGGTCATCACACCCCAGGTACGCGGTGTTATTGGCCCGCCATGTGTTCCGTAGATGGTTTCTCCGTTGACTTTCAGCCAGTCTCCCATTTGTTTTAGAGAAGCCACATGTTCGGGTTGGATTTTGCCATTCGGCATCGGTCCGATGTTCAATAGAAAGTTGGCATCATATCCGGCAGCTTTGACAAGATATTGGATCAACACTTTTTTACTCTTGTGTTTGTTGTCCATAAGATTGAATCCCCAACTGTTGTTGATGGTCTCACAGGTTTCTTTTGGAAGATCACCGACTTTCTGATCGTTGGAGTATCCCTGGGTGTGCATACCGGGCAGATCTTTTTCGAACATCTGGAAGTCTTCGCCGTCAAAAGGCGCGAGGTGATGATTGCTTCCGACGAGTGTGGCTGGTTGCAGCTTATGAATGAGGTCATACGTTTTGGTCAACCGCCAGTCAGCAGTTTTTTTATCCCACATGCCGTCAAACCAGATACCGCCAATAGGGCCATAACCCGTCAGAAGCTCGGTAAGCTGAGCATCCATATAATCCAGGTATTTGTACCAGTCGCCATTATCGGGGCGGCCCGTCCAGGATCCTCCTGTATTTCCTCTTGGGAAATAGTCAGGATGATGCCAGTCGAGTTGGGAATGGTAAAAGAATAGCTTGATTCCCTGTCGCTGACATTCATCGGCTAGCATTTTCAAAACATCTTTTCCGTAGGGTGTTTTTTTGACAATGTTATAGTCTGAGATTTTTGAATCGTACATGGCAAAGCCGTCGTGGTGTTTGCTGGTAATCGTGATGTATTTCATTCCGGCATCTTTCACCATCTGAACCCATTCTTTCGGATCAAACTGGGTTGGATTGAAGAAGGAGGGTATTTTTTCATACGTGGCAACCGGAATTTGCTGATTGTTCATCACCCATTCGCCGTCACCCAGGACACTGTAGACTCCCCAGTGAATGAACAATCCAAATCTCGCTTCCTGAAACCACTCCCTTGATTTCAGGTTCTCGGCAGTGGGTTGATATTTCTGCTGGCCATTGACGTCATTAGAAATAAGAAAGAGGCAGAGTAATATCAGAATTTTTGCGACTGGGTACTTTGTCATGTTTAGTGCGTTTTGTTTTGTTAAATTACCAGCCATTAAATTAATAATTCAGAATGAGATACCCTTCCATTGATAAGCAGTTATTTGTCAACAACCGCAGGCGACTGGTGAAAGAATTAGGACCCGGATCACTGGCTGTATTTAATTCCAGTGACATAATGCCCACATCGGCTGATGGTACGATGCCTTTTAAACAAAACAGCGATTTGTTTTACCTGACCGGGGTGCTCCAGGAGGAAACGATTTTGGTGATTTGCCCGCAGTTCCCTGAAAAGAAGTATCGTGAAGTCCTCTTTCTGCGCGAACCGAATGAACTCCTTGAAAAATGGGAAGGGCATAAACTGAACAAAAAGGAGGCGTCGGAAGTATCCGGTGTGGAGACGGTGTTGTGGCTTTCGGATTTTCACAAGTGGTTCCATCATATGATGGTGATGGGCGGTGTGGACCATGTGTATCTCAATTCAAATGAACATTATCGCTCTGATGTTGTGGTTCAAACCCGTGATGCCCGATTTGTAGATTGGTGCCGATCCACCTATCCGTTGCATAATTATCAGCGGGTGGCACCGCTCGTTTCCAAATTGAGGAGAGAAAAACAATCCCAGGAACTGGAACTCATACAAAAAGCCTGTGATATAACGGGAAAAGCATTCAGAAGAGTATTACAGTTTGTAAAACCCGGAGTTACGGAATATGAAGTGGAGGCCGAATACGTTCATGAATTTGTCCGCAATGGATCGCGCGGTCATGCGTATACACCCATAATAGCTTCAGGTGTGAATAATGTAGTGCTGCATTATATCGAAAACAGCCGGAAGTGCAACAATGGAGATTTACTTCTGCTTGATGTGGGAGCAGAATACGGGGGCTATAATGCCGATATGACCCGCACTATTCCGGTCAATGGAAGATTCACCAAACGTCAGAAGGAGGTGTACAATGCCGTGCTCCGGGTAAAGCGGGCTGCCATGAAAATGATGAAACCTTCCGTGGTGTATTTTGATTTACACCGTGAAGTTGAAAAAATAATGGAAGGCGAATTGTTAAAACTTAAACTGATCAGCAAGACTGACATTAAGAATCAACGCCCCGGACAGGAAGCTTTCCGCAAATATTTTTATCACGGTACCGGTCACATGCTGGGACTGGATGTTCACGATGTGGGAGATATGCACGACAAAATGGCTTTGGGATCGGTGTGGACGGTGGAGCCGGGTATCTATATCAAGGAAGAGGGATTTGGTGTTCGGTTGGAAAACAACGTTGTCATCCGCAAAAACGGAGTCGAGGATTTAATGAAGAACATCCCGGTTGAAGCAGATGAGATTGAAGAAATTATGAACAACCGCAAGAAAGGCTGATCATGAAAAGGCGATGGCTTATTACAGTTATGGTTGGCCTGGCTTTGTCCATCGTGCAGGCTCATGAATTCTGGCTTCAGCCTAAAAAATTCCGGTACACAGTGGGTGAGGAGATGAAGATTGATTTTATGGTGGGAGAAAATTTTACAGGAGAGTTCTGGGATCTTAAGCGGCATACAGTGGAGAAGGCAGAAGTTTTTGTAAACGGGGCTTCAAAAAATGTGTTGAAGGATGTCAAGAGTACAGCCGGGAATAATCTTACGTATATGTTTGATAAGCCGGGTACACATTTGATTTCGCTGGAAAGCAATGCCGCATTCATTGAACTCGAAGCTGAAAAATTTAATGCCTACCTGCAGGAGGATGGCCTGGACGAAATACTGGATGCGCGCACCAATTCGAAAACGCTGGATAAGCCATCGAAGGAATTTTACAAGCGCTTTGCCAAACTATTGGTTCAATCCGGGACTGCACTCGATGAGTCTTACCGCAGGCGGCTGGGATTTCGTTATGAGATTATCCCATTGACCAACCCCTATTCACTCAAAGTCGGGGATTATTTGGAGTGCAGGGTATTGTGGGAAGGGAAAGTGGCGGCTCATTCACTGGTAAAAGTCTGGAGTCATATCAGTGGCAGAATTTTTTTGCAAAACATGTATACGGAAAATGACGGCACCATCAAGTTCCCGATCAGCAGTTCCGGACCGTGGATGGTCAGCTCTGTGAAGATGATTTCCTCTGAGCTAACCGGTGCCGATTATCAAAGTTTTTGGACCAGCCTCGTTTTTGGAATTGACGCCAAGTAGAAAATGAAGCGGCTGGGGTGCACATTCTGCCTGTTCTTTGTACTCACCGGGTCGTTTGCCCAAACCCTGTTGAAAAGTTTCTTTGACAAGGAAGATTTTCAAACAGACAGCGCGAAATCATATTATTTCGAAATGCGTGTGCTCGATGACAATTCAAATCCGCCATTGATTTCCTACTACACCGCCACTAACAAAATTCGCTTCAAAGAAGCCTTCAAGGATGAGCAGGGTGATAAGTTGAGGACTTACTATTACCCCAATGGCGTCATCAAGGCAGAAGGTGTGTTCAGCAACCTGGGACCCAAAGGACTCGTGAATGCTTTTTATGATGATGGCCGCCGGCAATCGGAATTATTTTTTGAAATGAAAACTGAAGTGGATAGCCATGAGCCTGTTGTCGGTATTATTAATTATTGGGATTCCGTGGGTAACCATATCGTGGACAATGGAAAAGGATTTTGTCATTGTAATTTGTCGCCCTTTTCTGATCAAATACTCTTCGAGAATGGTAGGGTGGAAGATGGATTGAAGATCGGTGAATGGGAGGGCCAGGGCATGGCCGAGGGTTTATTGTTTACTTTTAAAGAAGCCTATAACAAAGG
>DAOMZK010000196.1:0-5268 GCA_035438035.1 Cyclobacteriaceae bacterium
ATCAGCAGTTGAAGTCCCGGGAAGTCGGAATGTCTTACCGTGGTTATCCCGTACGTCAAAATCCCATGCATACTGCCAATCTTCCAAATGGGTAAGTTCACCGGCATGACCCTGTGAAACATGCCAGGTACCAAAAAAAGGAAGCCCGATCTGCAAGTGGGTGTCATTTTTAAATCGCTCCTGACGCGTATGATGCGCATACAAATTGCGCTCCGGGCTGAATTCCTGAAATTCTGTTAAGGCCAGTTTCCTGCTGCCGGCTCGCTGACGCAACACTATAATGACAAGCAGCACCAGGACTGAAAACGGCAATGAATAAACCGGTAACTGAAACCCGACTGCAAGACGATTGAATGCACTCATCATTAAGCTGACGAGCGGCATGGTGAGCATTACCAATGCATACGATCTTACTGATGGAATCAGATAAAATCCCCCCAATGCAATGGCGGTAAGAATAAAGTTAAACCCGATGTAACTGTATTCCAGTTCGGGAAGATTTCCCTGAACAAAATAGCAGAACAGGTAACCAAAATAAAATCCAATCAACGACAAGGAAAACGCTATCCTGGAATACAAAAGCATCCCACCAGCAATCAGTACACCCGAGATGAGATTGTATTGAAAAATTATCGCGCCGATGGATTTAAAATATAGATCAAGAAAGAATGGAAGTGTAGTCAAATTAATTTTTTGAATAATGTCGGTCCAATAAGACCCTGTACCCTGTGACATTTCGTTCATGGTATACACTCCCCGTTCACTCAGGCGCAAAGCCTCAAAACTTCTTGTGCTCAGCAGCAATATCCAGACAGCGACAATAAAGGGAATGCTGAGGTAGGGCAGTTTATATAATGACATCACTGAAGCAATCCAAACCGTAATAAACAAAGTCAGGATGCTGGTGAAAAATAAAATGACCAGCAGTGGAAAATTGACCTGGTAAAATACGCCGATCACAAATCCGACCATCAGGCTGTTGTATCCATACGCTCCACTCCTGATTTGGTCTTCTTTCAAACCAAAACCATATGCAAAAGAAATGGTGATGAGCAGGGAAAGCAGACCGCATACACCCGCAAATGGGTTGGCAAATGAAGCCAGGAAAAGCAAAATTGAAAAAGAACGGGCATTGGAAAAAAAAATCTGTCCATAGCTGTTGAGTACGCTGTCGCGAATGAATCGCGCCGAATCAATCCACTTCAGACTGTCTTTCACAACTTAAATTCTTTGAGGTGTACCGGAACGACTTCCTCTTTCTCAATACTCGACAAGCTCTCCCGCTTACGGATGAGATGAACCCTGTCCTTTTTATCAATGATCACCACAGCAGGACGCAACGAAATAAACTGCATCCATTGCGTCATGTTGTAGGCCCCTACATGATGGATCACCACATGATCATCACGTTTCATTGGAGGAAGTGTGACATTCTCACGGATCACATCAATGTTCATGCACAAAGGACCGTACAGCACGGCATCTTCCGTGTACTGATTGAAATCCTGTGCCGGGCTCACCTTGTGATCATACCAGAAGGCGGTAAACAAAACATTGACGCCGATGTCAAGGATGGTGGCACGACGTCCGTCCGACAAACGTTTATTGGAAACGACCGTGCCCAGGAGATAACCCGCTTCATCTATCAGTGCTCTTCCCGTTTCAAGAATCAACGTGGGTAATTCATCTTGCCTAAAACCCGCATCGAGAATGGCCGAACAGATTGCTTCTGCAAACTGGTCAAATGAAGGCGAGGCCTCAACTCCCTGTAAATAATTGCCTTTCAATGTATTACGAGAAGCAAATCCACCGCCAAGATCAATGTATTCTATTCCTTTTTTATGCTTCTTTTTGATTCGCAATGCCAGCTCACTCAGCTTGGTTGCTGCGGTGGCGTATGCACTCGGTGCCATCATAAAGGTGCCGATGTGACAATGTAGTCCCACCAGGTCAATGACTTCACTCTGAATAATTTTATTGATGGCATCCCACGCCTGGCCATTCTCATAGTTAAATCCAAAACGGTCCCATACCGGGTAAACACCCGTGTCCATATTCACACGGACAGCCACGCGGGGTCTCTTCTTCGTACTTTCAGCCAGTTCTTTCAACAAATACAATTCATCGAGATGATCAATGTGAATAAGTGAATTGTTGTTCACTGCTTGGAGCAACTCCTCTTCCTTTTTATCCGGACCATTGAAAATGATTTTATTACCCGGCACTTTGTTGTTGACGGCTTTCTCATATTCAAATCCGGAAACCACTTCCGCCCACGATCCCTCCTGGTGGAAAATATTGCAGACCGCGTTGATGTAGTTGGTCTTGTAAGACCAGGCAAACTGCACTTTGGGATATCTGGTTTTGAATGCCCGCACCGCATCGCGATACTTATCCCTCACGGTTTTTTCTGAAATTACGAACAACGGGGATCCGAATTCAGCAATGAGCTCTTTTACAGGAACGCCGTCTATAAACTTCACAGGGGCATTTTCAGTCTTGGTGCCAAACTTATTGATCATTCCCGTGTTGAGGCGCTGAATAATCGGACGCTCATATTGCAGCTTCTTCATAGTTCTCCTTGCGTGGATATTTTTTCAAACTCTTTCAGATCAACGATCATATCCCATGCATACCGGACGAACATTTTACCCACCTGGTATTTAGTATAGGGTTTTACACGCTGACCCATTGCCATTTTTACCAGTGCTTCAGGATGATTCTGACCACAGCCCACTGCCAGGTAGACCCAGGCCGGAAACCGCGGGTTGACTTCCAGTAAGTAGTATTCACCATTCGCCGACTTGATCATTTCCAATTCAACGCCACCACGCCATTTTGTATTTTGAATAAGTTTCTCCGCTATAGAGAGCAACTTCTTATCATCAATTGAAATACCTGCCCACGCCTTGCCTTTGTCCGTTATGTATTGTTTGCGCATCGGAACAGCGCCAATGGTTTTTCCTTTGCCATCGCCGATGGCTGTCACATTTACTTCCGCTCCCTTTACGAATTCCTGGATGATCACGGGCAGTCCCCACCTGGCACTGAGCTTACTGAAATAACTTTGAGCCTGCTCTTCGGAATAGGCAATGTAGGCATCGTAAAATTTTCCTTTTACTACCAGCGGATAACTGAACTCCTCACTGAGTGAAGCAATCTCCGAGTCAATGAAAATCAGTTTGCTGCGCGGGACTTTGATCTTGTACTTCACCCCATATTCGCTGAGGTTTGATTTGTGACGTTCCTCGAATTGCTGTATGGTCGGAAGAAAAGTTCTAATCCCCAGCTTTTCCAATGGTGTGGTCAGGTTAATGAAATTGAACAACTCAGCATCAAAGTTGGGGATGATGAGATCGAGCTTCTCCTTCTTATGGATTTCCACTATCCGGTCCATCAGTACCTTTATACCCGACGAAGGCAGGGGAATCCGGTAAGTTTTATGAACCATGTCATGCATATAGATGCCCGGTTCAAGAGAATCATACGATAATCCGATAATGCTCACCTCAAAGTCCCTGCTTTCCCTCAAGGCCCGTATCACTGCTACACCGGGCCCGGGGCTGTCTATCGCATTCAGACCTGTAACGGCTATGCAGAGCTTAGGCTTCTTCATCTTCATCATTTAATTTCAGATGACGCAGCGTATTGATAAAATCAGAAAAGTCCCTTTCGAAGGCTACCTGCTCCACATTATATTTTTTGATAATCAGTGCTTTGATCTTATCCTTATCCAGTCCTTCCTTTAGATATCGGATAATTTCCAGTCCAATCGGGTTGGTGGAGTAGGCATCTCCGGAAGATGGATTAAACACAAATCCTGAATCACTCAGGGCCAGGTTCTTTTTTAGTTTCAATGTCATTCCCGCAACCAATTCTTTTTCAATGATACGCAATGTCATAACAATCGGCGCTTGAATTATTGCGTAACGGTGCCGGCAGTACCCACAAATTTCCCTCCGTTGATGTAGGGCGAATCGGCGGTGATATGATAGTGATAAATGCCATTCGGATATTCAGATGTAAATCCTGAATGACCATGGTTGGTATCGAGGTTGGCACTGGTCAGCGTCACGCCATTTTCCAGCGGACCGTATACTGGAAATCCATCCAACAAAAATCCGATCAGGCCGCTTTTAGTTGCTGATGCAGTGATATACAAAGGCTCAACATGGTAATGATATTGTCCGGTTTGCTGGGGATGACCATTGTATTGATCAAAAGAGTTGATCTCATTGGTAAGCGGCTGACTCGGGCCAGCATATTGATTGTACAACGGCACACCATTGACCGAAATACCCATAGGCCCAAGAGAAGTGCTTGTTTTCGAACTGGCTTCGGCCGGGTTTAGTGGTATCCTGAAGGTTAAGGATTGCTCCTTGATTGAATTAGGATTGATTGCAAAATTGGCATTCGTACCATTATAGGCCTCATAGCGACTGTCGGATACTCCGAAATAAGGACTCTTGTGATTGGGAACACCGTTGGATTTCAATACGACAAAGTTGCCGTCAACGTAAATGGTCACCGAGGAAGCAAATTTGGAAAAAACATCAGGAACGGTCGCTGCTGGCGTCGGGTCGCCCGACTTGCATGAAAATTCGATCCAGGCACAACTAAAAGTAACAAATGAAATGATGATGCGCTTCATAGATTTATTGTTTCACAGTTTTATAAACACCAACTTCATCCTTTAATGAATAACAAAGCCGGGCATTGGTCAGTCCGTATTTTCTTCCTTCCCGAACAATGAAATTGATGTAGGTCTTTCCATTCTCTCTCCACCCTACTGCACTCACCTCTTCGCCATTTTTGTATGTGAATAGGTTAAGGGGCATTCCCTTTTCATACCATTCTTTGAAAGTTCCATTGTACAATCCCTTACTGAATTCATATTCAAATCTTAAATTTCCATTGGGCCACCAGCCCCGGTGAAGTCCTTCTTTTTCTCCATTGTGATAGTTTCTTTCCGTTTCAGTAGCGCCGGATGGGAACCAGGATTTCGATTTACCTTCCAACAAACCATTTTCAAAATGCTGAACAGATTTGTTTTGACCGCTAACAAATCGTTCTATTACATCACCTGAAAATTTTTCATTGTTGTACACAAGGAATCTGCCCATTTGAACCAATCCTGAATCAGAAGCCAATACCACTGTCTCGGATTGTGGACGGTTGCAGGCTAACATCATGGCTGCGAGGATTAGCAAGTCAATGCTCTTTTTACAGTTCATGCTGCAGAATCTTTATGTCTTCGATCAATCTTTC
>DAOMZK010000197.1:0-5262 GCA_035438035.1 Cyclobacteriaceae bacterium
AGAGGAATTCGGCAATATCATTGTGAAGTCGAATGAGAAGGGAGCCATCATCCGTCTGAAAGATATAGCCCGTCTTGACCTGGGCACGGAAAACTATAATTCCTACAGCCGGCTCAATGAAAAGCCTGCAGCCAGTATTGTGGTGTACCAAATGCCTGGCTCGAATGCCCTCGAAGTAGCCGATCTGGTGCAGAAAAGCATGGAAGAACTCTCCACACGCTTCCCGGATGATATCAAATATGATATTGCGCTCAACACGTCAAAGGCTATTTCTGTAGGGATTGAAGAAATCATTCATACGTTGTTTGAAGCTGTCGCCCTCGTTATCCTGGTCGTATTTATTTTCCTCCAGGATTGGCGTGCCACACTCATTCCGTTGCTGACAGTTCCTGTATCGCTCATCTCAACCTTCATCATTTTCCCGATGCTGGGTTTCTCGGTAAACGTTTTGTCTTTGCTGGGTCTTGTACTGGCCATCGGTCTTGTGGTGGATGATGCTATTGTGGTGGTGGAAGCCGTGATGCACAACATCGAACACGGGATGAACCCAAAGGAAGCCACGCAGAAAGCCATGAAAGAAGTGGGTGGACCGGTCGTGGCGATTGCCCTTATCCTCGCTGCAGTATTTGTTCCTGTTGCCTTTGCCGGTGGAATTACCGGACGCTTATATCAACAGTTTGCCATCACCATCGCTATTTCAGTTTTATTCTCCGCTTTCAATGCGCTTACCCTTAGTCCTGCCTTGAGCGCGATTATTTTGAGAAAAAAGACGGAGTCGAAAGGACTGCTGGCGAGATTTTTTACGGGCTTCAACAAAGTGTTTGACAAATTCACGCTGGGATACACTGGCGTGGCCGGCATCATTGCCAAAAAATCAATCCGTTCGGTGATCATTATTGGGATCATTGCAGTAACGACGGGCTTCATTGGTAAGGCTATACCCGGAGGATTTGTTCCTGAAGAAGATGAAGGTTACTACCTGATCAATATTCAATTGCCGGATGCCGCCTCACTGGAACGGACCGATCTCGCGACTAAAAAAGTTGAAGAGATACTGAAAAACACAGATGGCATTCAATACACCACGGTGGTGATGGGATTCAGTTTGTTGACGCAATCTTATTCTACCAATAACGCTTTCATTTTCGTTTCCCTAAAACCGTGGGAGGAACGCACCAAGACCGCTAAAGAAATTATACTCCAGACGAACATGGCCTTCAGACGAAATATTTCTGATGCCACAGCCATTGCTTTCGCTCCTCCACCAATTGAAGGTCTGGGGACCTCAGCTGGATTTACCATGCAGTTGCAGGACCGTTCCGGCAACACCCCGCAATACCTCGACCAGCAGGCGAAATTATTTATGGCCGAGGCACGCAAGCGGCCAGAGATCGGAAATATTTTTACGCTTTATCGATCCAATGTTCCGCAAAAGAAAATTGTCATCGACTACGATAAGGCAGAAAAACTGAACATCGACATATCTGAAATTACCAGCACGGTTTCCGCTTACCTGGGCAGCAGTTATGTTAACGATTTTAATCGTTTTGGCCGGCAATACAAAGTGTTTGTGCAGGCAGAAGCTGAAGACCGGCTCGTTCCGGATGACATTGGTAAATTTTATGTGCGGAGTCGTGACGGTGAAATCATACCACTGAACACCCTTGCTACAGTGGAGGATACCTCCGGTCCATCCTACACCAATCGTTATAATATGTTTCGTGCTGCAGAAATTTCTGGAGGTCCCGCGGAAGGTTACAGTTCTTCCGATGCATTGAACGCATTGGAGGATGTAGCCGCTACATTACCAAAAGAATTGAGCATCGCGTGGAGCAACATGTCCTATCAGGAGAAGGCAGCTGAAGGAACCGGGGGCACCATGTTCCTAATGGCTTTGATATTTGTATTCCTGATCCTGGCCGCGCAATATGAAAGTTGGACATTACCTTTTAGTGTGTTGCTGGGCGTTCCAGCGGCAGTTTTCGGTGCATTCTTCGGATTGTGGATAGCCGGGTTGTTCAGTCCGAGTTATGTGAACAATGTTTTTGCTCAAATCGGATTGGTGATGCTGATTGGATTGAATTCAAAAAACGCCATCCTGATCGTGGAGTTCGCCAAGATGACGCATGAACAGGGGAAACCGCTTTTTGAATCCGCACTTGAGGCTGCCAAGCTTCGGTTCAGACCGATTCTGATGACTTCCTTTGCCTTCCTTCTCGGAACTGTTCCGTTGCTTACCGCATCCGGCGCCGGGGCCGAAGCGCGCAAAGTAATGGGTATGGCGGTATTCATGGGTACTTTGATCGCTACAATTATCGGTGTGATCGTAGTGCCAGCCCTGTTTATTCTAATCGAAAGTATGGGCAAAAAGAAAAACGAAGGCACTCAACCATCACCTACCTCACCAGAACATTGATATGAAGCGCATAGTACTACCCATATTCATTGCATTGATTCTCGCAGGTTGTGCTGTAGGGCCGAAGTACAACCGACCGGAATTAAATGCTCCAACTTCTTACAAACAAGAACCCATAAAAGCTGACTCCATCACCAACCTGAAATGGTGGGAAGTATTTCAGGACACTGTCTTGCAGGGATTGATACGAATCTCATTGAATGAAAACAGGGATCTGCTGACCGCCATCGCCAGGGTGAATGAGTCCAAAGCCATCCTCGGTTACAACAAAGCCAACCTGCTTCCGAGCATTGACTATAATATAAGGGCAAGGGCAACCGATTTTGGTCAGACAGCTGAAGGTGCAACCGTAGCTTTCCCTACGAATTCTTATTCGGCTCTTGGAATGGTATCCTGGGAAATTGATTTGTTTGGGAAATTACGTCATGCCAATCGATCTGCTTATGCACAATTGCTTGCCTCAGAAGAAGACCGAAAGGCGGTGTATATCAGCCTGGTTTCACAGGTGGCACAATCGTATTTTCAACTGCGTGGACTGGATGAACGTTATGAATTGGCGAAGCGCACTTATGCTTCACGTCAGGAATACCTGAAAATCTTAATACTCCGTTTTGAAAAAGGGCAGGCTTCTGAATTGGACAAACTACAGGCAGAGCAGATCACTGCGGCGGCACTCTCACAGGTTTTTGCTCTGGAAAGACAAATCGTTCAAACCGAGAATGCATTGAATGTTCTACTGGGAAGAACAGGATTTACTATCAAACGTGGAATTATTAATGCTGAACAACAATTGCCTGGAGAGATCCCTCAGGGACTTCCATCTCAATTACTGGAACGCCGTCCGGATATCCGCGCAGCGGAGCAAAGATTGATAGCCCAAACAGAACAAGTGGGGTATTCTGTAGCATTGAGAATTCCAACTTTGAGTCTGACGGGATTTCTTGGTGTTGCCAGTCCGGATATTGCCTCTATCACCGCAGGTGATGCATTTCTTGGGTCAGTTACCGGACAACTTACCGGACCCATTTTCAGGTTTAATCAAAACAAAAGACGCGTTGAAGGGGAGAAAGAAATAGCCAAACAATATGGATACCAATATGAGATGACCGTGATCAAGGCTTTTGCCGAAGTTGAAAGCTCCCTTGCTGAAATCAGAACCTACAAGAATGAATATGAGGCACGCGCCTCACAGGCCAGGGCCACGGAGAAAACCCTTAAGCTTTCCAAAGCTTTGTACGACAATGGATACACCTCTTTTTTGCAAGTACTTGACGCTGAAAGAGAACTGTACAGCGCGGAATACGATAAGTCGGTGGCTCTGCAAAATCAATTGAATTCCACTGTTGTGTTATACAAGGCACTGGGCGGCGGCTGGTAGCCCATGTCAAATTACCCTTTAGTTAAGGTTGAATCTATTTACTATCCTAAAATAGATTTGCAATTGGCATTTAAAGTTGAATCGTACTATTATAGGAGTGTTCTTTTTCTGCTTAAAAATGATTTCGGTCTACCATCAACATGACGATTGTCATTCAATGTTCATGAAATACTTTCGTGCTTTATAATCACTTGTCAATTAAATAAAAACCAAAATTCCCAAAATATGAAAAAGCTGCTGTCCATTTTAGCATTCCTGATATTGTCCGTTCAGGTTCAAGCACAACAATTACCCAGGGTGATCATTTTGGCTACCGGCGGAACCATTGCAGGCGCCGGGGCATCCGCCGACCGTGCGGGATATACTGCCGGAAAAATTCCGATTGACGATCTTATTGGTACTATACCTTCCGTCAAGAAAATTGCTACAATTTCCGGCGAACAGGTTGCCTCAGTTGGCAGTCAGGATATGACCCTTGAGGTTTGGAAAAAACTGGCCATGCGAATCAATGAAATATTTGCAAAAAACGAAGCCGATGCCATCGTGATCACACACGGCACCGATACACAGGAAGAAACTGCCTACTTCCTCGACCTGGTGGTTCCCTCCGACAAGCCCGTGGTGCTTACCGGGTCTATGCGTCCTGCCACCGCCATAAGTGCTGATGGTCCTAAAAATCTTTACGATGCCATTACTGTAGCCATCAATCCCAAGACAAAAGGAAGGGGCGTATTGGTCAGTTTCAATGAAGGCATTTTCGATGCGCGTGAAGTCATGAAGTTAAGTACCACCAAAACCAATGCATTTGGATCTCCCAATACAGGTGCCGTCGGCCAGGCGTATGACGGCCGTGTTGAATATTATATGATGTCCGATCGTGAAGTCAATCCAAAAAAACCCGTCGTGATTACTGCCGATACAAAATTCCCCAGGGTGGATATTGTGTACATGTATGCCGATGCACCCGCTGATCAAATTGATTTCCTGATCAGCAAAAAGGTGGCAGGTATAGTGATTGCCGGTGTGGGCAATGGAAACTTCAATAAAGCCTATATGGACGCCGTGAAAAGAGCGGTTGCCGCTGGTATTGTGGTTTGCCGCGCAAGTCGGGCGCCATCAGGAAGAGTGGTTCTTCACGATGAGATCAACGATGACGAATTGGGGACCATCGTTTCTGATGATCTTACTCCCCAGAAAGCCAGAATTCTATTGATGCTGGGTCTGATGAAGTCAAAGGATAGAAAACAACTTCAGGAAATTTTCTTTAAGTATTGATTGACTGATAAATTCCGGCACCATGAATAAGATAAAACACTTTCAACTCGGATTGTTACTGGTTTTTATCAGTTGTCAATTCTCACCAGCCCAACAAACCCGCACAGAGAAAGATCTCCTGGGTGAAAAACAAATTCCTTCTGAAGCATACTACGGTGTTCAAACCCTCCGCGCCCTCGAGAATTTTCAGATC
>DAOMZK010000198.1:0-5231 GCA_035438035.1 Cyclobacteriaceae bacterium
GTTCCATTATCAATATTACCTCAGTTGTAGGAGCCAAAGGAAATGCAGGGCAGGTGAAGGGATCGCCATACACTTTTACCAGGATCAGTTCCGGCAGCCCGATTTTCTGGGTAGTCCGTGGCTATGCCATCCTGAATGATGCGTCGATCCCGATCGTGGGAGAAGGCGATCAGGAGCCGAACGACACCTACATCGAGCAGTTGGTCAGCAGTGCGAAGGCCGCCATCGACTATGGCGCTTCATTGGGATATGTTGACCCTAAACGTGTGGGAGTAGGCGGGCATAGCTACGGAGCATTCATGACTGCGAACCTGCTGGCCCATTCTGATTTGTTCAAGGCCGGTATCGCGAGAAGCGGCGCATACAATCGAACACTGACACCATTCGGATTCCAGCAAGAGGAAAGAACCTACTGGGAAGCACCTGAAGTGTATTTCAAAATGTCACCGTTCTCCTATGCTGATAAAATAAAGACACCCATTCTGCTGGTGCATGGTGAGGCCGACAACAATTCCGGAACATTCCCCATTCAAACAGAACGCTTTTACAATGCGATCAAAGGTCATGGCGGAACGGCGCGATATGTACTCCTGCCATACGAAAGTCATGGCTACCGCGCGAAAGAATCCATCATGCACATGCTTTGGGAGATGGATAACATGCTGGAGACGTATGTGAAAGGAACTCCGCCGATGAAGGTGAAACTGGAATCGAAATAGCGGTCAGGATAAAGCAGCGTTCAAATTCATTTCCCGCAATCCCGATAGCTATCGGGACGCAGATCAAGCCGGCAGATTTTCGCTGCTTACAATAAAGAATCGGCGGGCATCAGCGTAATTAAATCTCCTAAATCTGCGGAAAATTGTATTTATTAATCCCTCCAGGGAATATATCATTCAAAATGTGGTGCTTCTTTCAGGTAAGTCTTTTTGAATGATTCCCATCATTGGCTTAACTTACTGTGCCTAAAATCGATCATGAAAAGATTCTTTCTGCTCTTCTTACTCCTGGCTTCGTTTACCTTTTCTAACGGTCAACAACAGCATCCCGACACAGTGAAAGTCGGAGCCTATATCATCAGCGTTCACGACATCAACTTCCACGACAAGGAATACACCATCCGATTTTGGCTATGGTTTTTACACGACAACCCTGATTTTGATTTTAAAAATCAATTGGACATTCCCAATGCCAAGGAAATAGATGAACCGGAAGTCATCACCGACACCGTTGACGGTAAAATCTGGGTGCAGATGAAAATGAAATGTGTAATGAAAGAAAGCTGGAATGTACAGGATTTTCCTTTTGATGAACAGCGGCTAAGGGTCAGGGTGGAGAATACGGTCTTCGATAAAAAGGCCCTGGTGTTTAAGCCTGACAAGGAACAATCCATGTTTGACAACATCGAAGGTATGGACGGCTGGGAAATAAAAGATTTTAGCGTTTCTTCTGAATCCACCCTATACGGTACCGGGTTTGGCGACCCGAGGCCGGGACACGACTCCATATCTTTTTCAACATTTAAGATCGACATGAACATCGAACGCGATGCATGGGGATTGTTTATGAAAATATTCATAGGCATGTACATAGCCTTTCTCATTGCACTGATCAGCTTTTCACTACACCCGTGGGAATTGGAACCCCGCTTCGGTCTCCCGGTCGGTGGTCTGTTTGCTGCCGTGGGTAATAAATATATCATCGACTCTCTCCTCCCGGAATCACCGGAATTCAGCCTTGTCGACACCTTGCACAGCATTACATTTTTTGGCATAATGTCTATTCTGGCGGTTTCAGCAATTTCTCTAAAATTTTATACCCTTGACAACAAAGTAGCCTGCTTAAAAGCTGACAAAATCGGATCACGACTGGTTGTTTTCTTTTACTTAGGAGCCAATTTGTATTTTATCCTTAAAGCCTATCTCTTTTGAAAAAGTTGCTTTTCATTATCTTCTGCACCTGCTCGCTGTTCCCTGCCTTCGCTTCCAAACCGGATACGGTTAAGGCGGGTGCCTATGTAATCAGCGTCCACGATATCAACTTTCACGATAAGGAGTATACCATTCGGTTTTGGCTCTGGTTCCTGTACGCCAATCCGGAATTTGATTTTAGCAAACAACTCGACATTCCGAACGCCAAGAGCATTGATCAGCCGGAGATCATGATTGACAGCATTGATGGAAAAGCCTGGGTGCTGATGAAAATGAAATGCACAATGAAAGAAAGCTGGGAAGTGGGAGATTTCCCCTTCGACTCACAACATCTGCACGTTCAAATTGAAAATACCTTGTTCAGCAACGAAGATCTTGTATTTCAACCCGACCTGGCAGGAAGCCGCTATGAAGAAGAAATCGCAATTGATGGATGGTCCATCAAAAATTTCTCCGTCAACACGAAAATAAATGAGTACGAAACAGGCTTTGGAGATTATCGCCTGAAAAAACAGCATTCAGAATTCGCCACCTTCAACATCGACATGGAGATTGACCGGGATGCCTGGGGATTGTTCATGAAGATTTTCCTCGGCATGTACATTGCCTTTCTCATCGCGCTGATCAGCTTCACACCGAATCCCTGGGAACTGGAACCTCGCTTTGGTTTGCCTGTGGGCGGGCTTTTTGCCGCCGTCGGTAATAAATACATCATCGACTCGCTGTTGCCCGAGTCATCCAATTTCACGCTTGTCGATACACTCCACACCATTACTTTCCTCGGCATCTTTTCCATCCTGGTGGTATCTGCCATTGCTTTGAAGTTATACGACTGGGATAAGAAAGAAGCCTGCATGAAGGTCAACAAAATCGGATCACGGATCGTAGTGATTGCCTATGTGGTAATCAACATGATTTTTATCACGCTTGCCATATTCTAACCTACACTTTATTTTTGGTGTCGATCAGGATGGTAACTGGACCATCGTTTACCAGTCCAACTTTCATGTCGGCTCCAAACTCACCCGTGAAAACTGTTTTGCCCATCATACCGGAAATTGATTTGATAAATTTTTCATACACAGGGATGGCGGTTTCGGGCCGGGCGGCTTTGATATAGGAAGGCCGGTTGCCTTTTTTTGTACTGGCCTGCAGGGTAAACTGGCTGACCAGCAGAATATCACCTCCAGCATCTTTCACACTGACATTCATCACCCCTTCTGCATCATTGAAAATGCGGAGGTTGACAATCTTGGCGGCAAGCCATTCAATATCCTCATCATGATCAGCTTCTTCTATTCCAACAAGGACAAGCAGTCCCTTATCAATGGATGACTTTATTGTATCATCAATTTTAACCTCTGCCCGGCTCACTCTTTGAATCACCGCAATCATAGGCCATTAATAATTCTGGAGTTCGGCTGAATCATGGACATGCGTTCCCTTCTGTCCCGATCGGGCTATTGCGATCATTGCCTTTGCCACCTTTAAGGATTCGATGGCTTTGTACTTGTCAGGAATGAGAAATCCCAGCACCTTCATTACTGATTGTCCTATTGCTTCTCCACGCCTTTTTTCTGTTCGGGGGCCAATTAACATAGAGGGCTGGAGGATATGCAGCGTCTCAAAACCAACTTTTTTCAAATCTTCTTCCACCTCACCTTTTACCCGGTTGTAAAAAATGGATGAATTTTTATCAGAACCCATCGCGGTAACGATGAGATACTGCTTTGCTCCACGGCTTTGGGTAACCGTCGCCAGCGACAGCGGATAGTCATGATCCACTTTGTAAAATGCCTGCTGTGATCCTGCGATTTTTATTGTGGTACCGAGACAGCAGAAAACATCATCTCCTCTCAGCAAATCAACATGCTCAGCAAGGTTGTCATAGTGTACAACCAGGTTAACAAATTTGGAGTTTTTGATTTCTAAGGGCTTGCGCGAAAGAACAATCAATTTATCATAGTAATCATCATTCAACAGCAATCCTGTCAGCTGCGAACCAATAAGCCCGGTAGTGCCGGCAACAATCGCCGTCTTCATCAGAAGGTCTGCTGGATTTCTTTCTTCAATTCAGAAAGGGCGTGACCAATTGGATCCACTTTCTTCTCCAGGGTGAGCTCAAAAATCTTGCGCGACAAGTCCAGGCTGGTGGCTTCTGAATCCATGGCGGCACTGGCTTCGTTTATCAAAATGGTAAGATCCTCTTTGGCATTTTTTATCATGCTCCACACCTCTTCACTCATGTAGATCTGCTGGGATACGTTGTGGTTGTATTCATTACGGATTTCATCCAGGAGGTATTTATGAAACTCACGGGCAGAGTAGCCCGGATTATTCAAGCGCATCAACATGTTGGGCGGAGAAACCCTTTCCAGGAAAAGACACATCCTTTCATAGGCCTGCAGGCGGTTGGGCAATATCGTCTCGATGCTGCGGGTACGAATTTCCAGTCTCTTCAACTCTACTTCTTTTGTCATGAAAGACTTTACTGTGAGATAAACGGCATACAGCACAATCGAAGCAGGGAGAAGAATTTTTCCGTATTCAATGAGGACATCCATAGGAATTATTTGTTGCTTAAAGGTGTTTAAAATTAGATAATTTTAACAGCGATTGATACAAAACGACAAACTTCACTGATTATTCTGTGTTTAACGTCCAACCTGTCACGATAAGTCAAAAAGCCATTGCAGAGGTCCGCAAGATCATGCAGACCAAAAACATCCCTGCTGACTACGGTTTACGGATCGGTATCCGGGGTGGTCATGGTTGCGGTGGCGCACAATTGATTATTGGGTTTGACAAAAAGAAAGACACTGACCTGGCCTATGAAGTTGACAGCATCCCCGTCTATGTGGATAAAAAACATACGATGTATGTGATCGGCAAGGAGGTTGACTTTTATGAGGGTGCCGATGCGAAGGGCTTTGTGTTTGTGGAACAACCCATCAATCAATGAGAGTCAAAAGCTAAGATGATTTAACTTAATCTTACAAACACATCCAGCATTTCAAGCGAACCCTACTCATAATTGTTAGACCCCGCTGGGGTAATTGCATTTGAAAATCGAAGATCCCACACTATCGGGACAAGGCCGCACCTGAATCCCGCAGGAATCCAACATTATTGAAAAACAATGCCTGCTTAAGTTTGCGCCGACCCCGAAGGGGTCGCACATTTATTTCTCCTGGTGAATATCTGAAATCCAACTATCGGCTTTTATTTATCGTCACCGAAGCCTTCTTACACACTCCCCCGATCGGAGGATTGAATTTGGAAATGTTTAACTCAACGGAG
>DAOMZK010000199.1:0-5220 GCA_035438035.1 Cyclobacteriaceae bacterium
GGCAGCATGATAATTCTGTCCGCTTCTTCTTTGTGATCCTATTTGAACGATCTTTTTGGTTTCTTTTACTGCCTTGAGGGCAGCACGGGCATCTTCCATCGTTTCAGCGAATGGCTTCTCTACATATGCATCCATTCCTGCCTTCACTGCCTCAACGCAGTGTAGCGCATGCTGGAAGTCGGCTGTGCTGATGATCACCGCATCCACTTCTTTTGATGAATAGAGCGCTTCGTTATTCTGGAAAGTTTTTACTTCGTGACCAAACTTTTCCTTAAGTTGAGCAGCAGCGTCCTCTCTTCTCAGCCTCCATATGTCGGAGACCGCCACCATATCGAAATTCATTTCCTTGTAGTGATTCTGGAAACAGGGAAGCAGTGAACCCCTGAACCGGTCCGAGTATCCCACCACGCCGACACGCACGCGGTCATTGGCGCCGATGATTCGCGCATAGCTCGCCGGACTGAAAGCCATGGCGCCGAGGTATGCCGCGGCGGAAGCTTTCGCCGATTTTTTGATGAATTCCCGTCTTGAATTTTTCATATAAAAAGGAGATTTAAACGTTAGTAGGTTATTATTTAAGTTCTCTGATTTTGATGCTCCTGAAAGATACCCGATCGCCATGGTCCTGTAAAAGGATATGTCCTTTTTCTGCCATACCAAATCCGTCGAACGGCGCATATTTGCTTCGGGCCACAAGGGCTTGGTAGATAGGAGAACCCCTCGTGTACTCCACCACCTTATATCCATTCAGCCAATGCTCCACCCTGTTGTCCGGATATACAACAATCCTGCCACTGTTCCACTCGCCCACTGCATGTTGTCCGCGTTTGATTTTCAGTGATGGTATCAGATCATAAAGTGAGCCCTGGGTCCTGTTGCCCACGACACCCTGCTTCGCATCAGGATGTTTCTCATCGTCGAGGATCTGGTATTCGAGGCCGAGCGCTGAATTTTTATTTCCCTCCACTTCTTTGGCAAAGTATTTCACCCCACCATTGGCTCCTTCGGTAAGTTTGAACTCAAACTGAAGATCAAAAGCACCGTACTCACCTATGCTCACAATATCTCCTCCCCGTGGCGCTCCTTGTCCGGCAGATTTATTGATGGACAATTCACCGTCTTTTATTTCCCAGCCAACTTCAGGGAATTTATCGGAATATGCACCCCGCCAACCCGTTGAAGTCTTGCCATCCCATAGCAATTTCAACCCCTGATCTTTTTCCTGCGGGGAAATTGTATTGGTGACAAGGTTGATTACAAAAATATCGTCATTGGGTGTGGGTTTGATATTTTCGGTTTGTATCGTGATGTTTCGCCAGCGAATTTTCTTTCCTGCCTCTTCTGCTTTACCGATAGCATGAACCTGAAGGGCAATGAATCCTTTAGCGGTCATATCATCAACGACATGCGAAGTGGCAACACCGTTGATCCAAATCCTCATCACACTGCCTATACATTCAACTTTCGCTTTGTTCCACTCATTCTTTTTATAAGCTCCTTTAGCTTGTGGATTGTATTCAAGTGTGTATAACCAGTCCCTTCTCGCTTCATCATACAACCCTCCTGTCCATGCCCGTGGCGACGGATCGATCTCCATTTGATATCCATGTACGCGACCCTCTCTATACTCAGGTTTGCTTAGACTACGAAACTGAATGCCGGAATTCATATCGTGATCAAGTTTGTATTCCAGTTCGAGAACAAAGTCGCCGTACGTTTCTTCAGTGGCCATGAAAGAATTGGGCTCGCCAAATACGGTAGTGCCAACGATCTCTCCGTTTACTACTTCGAACGTTGCTTTTCCGTTAAGCGGCTTCCAGCCCTTAAGGTCCTTGCCATTGAAAAGATTTCTCTTTTGTCCTTGGGCGAAAGACAGGATTGAAAAAAACAGAATAAGTGTGAAAAATGTATTCCTTCTAAACATAGTGTTGCGTCTAAGAATGGGAGAAATATAGGTATTAAATCCAATGGCTTTATCTCTCAATATGCTGTAAATCACAGGTATTTGAGCGGGAACGGTCCCGATTTGTTTGAATGAACGGTAAGTGACTTTAGATTATCGGTTGCAATCCGCAGAATGTATTTTACCGCAGAGAAATCGCAAAGGACGCAGAGAAAAACAATTGAACACTGCTCATAGCCAATTTGCGGTCCCAGCGTCCCCGGCAGTTAAACCTTTTGAATGCAAATTTGAAACGCTGAGCGCTATTCAAGGCTGAGGCCATCGATCGCCTGCCTGTAATCATATTGCAAATCTTCAGGCAACTTCCCCAGGACAGCATTGATTTTCTTCAATTGCATATTGTAAAGGTTCAGCAAGACCGGACTTTTTATAAATGGAATTCCCGATGATTTCAGCTGGCTGCAAAAATGAACTCTTAACTCGATTTCGGTTTCTTTTATTCCCGAGTAGCGAATTTGCTTGTTCACTGTCCGCAGAATCTTCCGGATGGTTTTCTTCAGAAAATAAAGGTTTTTCTCTATAACCAACAGCCCGAATTGCTCTTCCATTTCATCCTTGACGTTTTTAACATACGCCGTCTCATCATCGGCTTCGAAGAGCAGATAGGTGATTAGTTCTGTATTCTCTTTCTTGTACCGGGCCAGTCTATTGCACAATTCCCTCAGCCGCTTTTCATCTACGCGAGCCAACTCTTTTCTGATGTCATTGATGGGGGCTGGTTTCATAGGATTAGGTTCGCGCAGATTCACACAGATAATGCATTGATCCGTACAATCTGCGATGCATTCACATCTGCGGGCTCTGAAGGAACTTGCTTTAAAGTCTAAATTACCTCTGCCAATTCAAGCCAGCGGGAAGTTTTCTGCTCAATCTGTTGTGAAATGGTTTCAACCTGATGCGACCACTCCAGCAATTGCTGATGAGCAGTCTCACCGCTATTCATCTTCTCCGTCAGCAATTTCTTTTCTACTTCCAGCCCGGCTATTTCCTGCTCGAGGTTTTCATACTCGAGCTTATCTTTCATGCTTACTTTCTTCTTTGCTTTTTGAACTGGTTCCTGCACCGCCACAATCTTTTCTTCGTTTTCATCTTCTTCCGGATGTTCACCTTTCATCGTATCGCGGTAATAGGTGTAGTTTCCGTTGAAATGCCTGATCTTACCGTCTCCTTCAAATACAAACAACTGGTCCACGAGGTGATCCATGAAGTAACGATCATGAGATACCAGTAAGAGACAACCGCTGAACTTCTCCAGGAAGTCTTCAAGGACGTTCAACGTATCGATATCAAAATCATTGGTTGGCTCGTCGAGTACAAGAAAGTTGGGACTGGTGATCAGCAGCTTCAGCAATTGCAGCCGCTTCTTCTCTCCCCCGCTGAGCTTCTCTATGAAAGTGTATTGTTTTTCCGGTGGGAAAAGAAAGTTGTCCAAAAACTTCGATGCCGAAAGCTGGCTGCCATCTGATAACGTGATAAACTCTGCTATCTCTTTCACTTCTTCAATGATACGGTTGGCCGGATTGAGCGACATGGTGTCCTGAGTGAAGTAACCAAACTTGGTCGTCAATCCCGGCATGACAATACCGGTGTCTGGCTTTAGCTTTTGTGTGATGATGTCCAGGAAGGTTGACTTCCCTACACCATTTTTACCTACCACGCCAATGCGGTCAAACTTCTTAAACACATTGGAGAAGTCTTCAATGATAACCTTGTTACCATATTTCTTGGTAATATGTTCTACTTCAAGAATCTTCCCTCCCTGCCGCGATTCTTTGATATCCAGTTCAAGCCTTTCCTTGCGCAAATCCTGGGAGGCGAATTCTTTCAATTCATAATAGGCATCAATTCGGTATTTAGCCTTCGTCCCTCGGGCCCGGGGTTGCTTGCGCATCCACTCCAGCTCCTTTTTTAACAAGTTCCTTGCCTTCGTGACTTCAGTTTTCAGCATTTCCTCCCGGTCTGACTTCTTCTCAAGAAAATAGGCATAGTTGCCCTTGTATCGAAACAACTTACCCCGGTCGAGTTCGATGATCTCATTGGCCACATTGTCGAGAAAATAGCGATCGTGGGTGACCATGATCAATGTGATGGATGGGGCAGACAAATATTCTTCGAGCCATTCAATCGCCGTCAAATCGAGGTGATTGGTGGGCTCATCGAGGATGATCAGATCAGGACTTGCGAGTAGCAATTGCGCAAGAAAGATTCTCTTCTTTTGCCCCCCTGATAGTTCGCCGAATTTCCGGTCGAGATCGGGCACATCCAGTTTGGATGTTACTTCGTGCACTTTGGCATCATAATCCCAGGCATTGTACTCTTCCATTTTCTCCAATGTGGCCTGCATACGCTCAGCCGGAACTTCAGGATGATGCAGGCAATCTTCATATTCCTTGACAGCTTTGGCAACCTTATTCGACTCATCAAACAAAATATCTTTTACCAGTTTCTGGTTGTCAACCTGGGGTTGTTGGGTCAGGATACCCAATCGAATACCATCGCGGACGACCACCTTTCCGGAATCGGAATTCAACTCGCGGGTGAGAATTTTCAATAATGTGGATTTACCCACACCATTATTCCCCACCATGGCGAGTTTTTCACCCTGGGAGATGCCTATGGATATGTCTTTAAAAAGCCATTTATCGTTGAAAGCCTTGGAAATCAGTTCGGCAGAGAGGTAGTTCACGTTGACGGGATAAAAATGAGCCGCAAAGATAAACTATGATAGCGCTCCCTGGTAATTTTTGCCACTAAGACTCTGAGGTTCAAAGAAAATCCATCGATTCCCTAAACCATTTCCAAAATCAAACTCTTAGTTTCTTCGAGCCTTTGAGTCAAGCCTTGCTCTCTCTCATTTTACTAATCCACTCACGGGTAATGGACGCCAGCATTGGAATGAGATCCTGCTTCCCCGCTTTAAACGAATGATCTGCACCCTCAAGGGTCACGAGTGATGCCAGTTTAAGTCCGTCAGTAACTTTGGTAACCAATTTCAAATCGGCAAGCGCATCGCGGGTTCCTTGCAAAAACAACATTGGAACTTTTACTGTCTTGAGATGAGCGGCCCGGTCTATCGATGCCGCTCCCGGAGCATGCAGTGGAAATCCGTAAAAAATCAGTCCCTTCACAAAATCTAAACCCTCCATAGACATGCGTTGTGAACTCATCCGGCCACCAAAAGATTTACCACTTCCAAAAACAGGAAGCTTCGGATAGAGCTTATTCGCTTTTTCAAGAACAACTTCCACAGTCTTCTC
>DAOMZK010000200.1:0-5218 GCA_035438035.1 Cyclobacteriaceae bacterium
AAAAGCTGGTGCTGATCCCAACAAAGCCGGCATTGTTAAAGTTGACCTGCGTGCCGGAACACAAGCTGCTCTCGATGCAGAAAAAGCAAAAGGCAAACAGGCAAACAAATACATGGTCAAGGCCTACGAAGATCAGTTGAAGAAATTACCGGCCGGCAGCACCATGACCTTTACTGCTTTGTACAATGCAGTGAGTGCAACGAACTGTGTGGAATGCATGGTGGTGCTGCTGAATGCAGGGGCTAAAACAGATTTTAAGAGTGGTATTTCAGGTGGCAACTTACTTCATGAGCTGGCCTCCAATTACTACGGTGCTGAACAGCGTCAGACAGGCGCGGCCGCCAACCTTCCTTATTTTGAAAAAGCAGGAATGGGCGTACCCGAATGGTATCGCAATCTGGATTATTCTTCCATGGGAAGTGCCTCTGAAATGGTCCGCCTGCTGAAGACGCATGGCGCAGATATGGAAGCACTTGACAATCAGAAAAACACGCCGCTCAATGTGGCCATTAAAAGACCCAACCAGAATGAGGAAGTGATTATGGCCTTGGTCGATAACGGTGCCAGCCTCAAGGCAACGGGAATGGATCTGAAGAAGACTGAGTTTGCTGAAGACACTGAAAATCCTGAAAAAATAAAAGTAAAGTTTGATTTCCCGAATGAGGGACGGCACAGTGGCGGATCGGGCTACAGCGCCAACATGGACAACCTGAATCCCAAACCGAAACGCATCGCCCTCATCAGCTATTATCTATACGATGCCGGCAAGGGAAAAGCCAACATCACCGGAGTAGGCGCCTGGAGAACTCCGGATGGAGTGGCACAAAACCAAATCAACGGATTTTATGATAAGAGCATTGGAAAATTTAAGGAATCATTCAAGGCAAATGGGATGACTCTCCTCACTCCGGATGAATACCTCGATACACAGGAAAAGGCTGAAACCTATTATGGATTCGTACAAGAGTCAGCTAAAAAAGAAAAGACCACCATCACCCGTTCCAAGACACGGTCATCAACCTCCAGCATGGGAGGTGGCTGGACCATGACTACCTATACCACAACAACTGCCACTGCGGAAGCACTTAAAATAGCTCCTTCAGGCAAAGGTTACCGCACGTTCTTCGTCGCCAATGAAACAGAAGATGAATCACAGCCGGTTAACTTTCAAGGAGGTGTTTTCAGCGCCAACCGTAAACTAACTTCCAATCTTGGATTTGAACTCTGCAAAGAGCTTGGTGTTGATGCTGTACTCGTAGTCTATATCGCCACACGAAAACTAAAACAAAACCAGGGTGACTATGCTGTCAATGCGGTGGTGAGCATTATGCTCGGACCGAACCCGGGACGATCAGAAAGTTCTGATCCCGAGGCCAAAAACCTGGGACAGTTTTATTGCGGAACACGCACATTCTACGGATCACCCAAAATCTTCAAGGACGATTCAGGAATTTTCGGTCAGTACGATGGTATGGGCAATGTGCTGGCCGCACACGCCAAAAAGATGTGCCAGTATGTCAATGGCAAAGAGAAGGACGAAGACGAGAAGTAATTTGAAAATTTGATAATTTGCTAATCCGTTGATTCGGTGCTTTCTTAATTCGCCAAAGAATAAGGAAGTTTCGAATCAACGGATTTTTAATGAAAATTGGCCTCCTCTCCGACACCCACAGTTACCTCGATCCAAAAATCTTCGAACACTTCGCCGGTTGCGATGAAATATGGCATGCCGGTGATATTGGCGATCAAGCGGTTGCCGATGCCCTGGCACAATTCAAACCTGTACGGGCCGTTTACGGAAATATCGATGATAAAATATTACAGTCTCGTTTCCCCGAAGATCTCTGGTTTGAATGTGAGGGGATGAAAATCTGGATGACGCACATTGGCGGTGCACCCCCCAATTATAATCCACGGGTCAGGAAAATTGTAAAAGAAAAAGTACCGGATGTCTTCATCTGCGGTCACTCTCACATTCTCCGCGTAATAAAAGATGAGAAACTCAACATGCTGTATATCAATCCCGGTGCGGCCGGCAACCATGGTTTTCATTCAGTAAAAACAATAATAAAAATGGAAATCGAGGCTAAAATCAAAAAAATGGAAGTGATCGAATTGGGGAAAAGAGGGGTATAACCCTTCAGACACTCAAACCCTTCATTCCTGGTAAAATATATATTTATGCTTGTCGTTTTAATAACTGATTGCAATCAATGAAATCCATTTTAACTGTCCTTACCCTTCTCTTTATTTTTTCAGGCTGCAGTGACGAGGGGCGGAAATACAATGTCAAGATATCCGCCATTACCAAGATGGCCTCTGGTCCTTACTGCACGTATGTCATCGTCTCCCCCACCAACAGTTGCATACCGGCGGATTACTTCCTTGAGGTTTGCGATAAATACAAGGTTGGAGATATTATTAACATCGAGATAGCCAGGGGAAGTCAGACCAAGACTTGCCAATAACCCACGCGTACTTAAACAAAAAGCAGGGTGTTGGCCCTGCTTCCTAAAAACTTTATAACGACGCTTACTTGGCCGCCTTCTTTGCTTTGAATTCTTCTTTGATTTTTTCAATATCCACGCCCTTGGCTACGGGCTGGAAGTTCTGAACCTTCAATGCGGTCCTTCTGCGGGCTGCTTTAGCCTTATCTTTGCGGTTTTTGCGCTTTAAACGGGTGACTGACATATCCTTTTAATTTTAAGAGTCGCAAAGATAATTGAATTAATAGTCGAAGCAATACTCAATAGCGTAGGTTCAAAGTAGTTCATGGTTCAGGGTTTGCCCGACGAAACGGTCTCATCGAAGTCGGTACCCTGATCGTACTTTGTTCGTACCCGCTTCGTACCTGGTCGTACGCTCATCGTACCCATCCGTTCAAATCAGTCAATTCCTGGTTGAACTTCGCAGGATGAACGCTAAAACTCCTTAGTTTTGAGCCTATTCTATGGATAAACCCACTCTCCCAAAAGGCACGCGTGACTTTGGTCCGGCCCAGATGGCCCGGCGTCAATTTATCTTTAATACCATCCGCAAAGTCTTTGAAAAATACGGCTTCCAGCCGCTGGAGACTCCGGCCATGGAAAACCTTTCCACGCTGACTGGAAAATATGGTGAAGAAGGAGATCAGTTACTTTTCAAGATTCTCAACTCAGGAGATTTTTTGAAAGAGGCGGACATCAAAGCCCTGGAGAGCAGAAATTCAAAACTCGCGGTGGCGGATCTTGCTGAGAAAGGACTTAAGTATGATCTCACTGTCCCCTTCGCCCGTTTCGTGGTGATGAACCGTCATGAACTTCCGTTCCCATTCAAACGCTACCAGATTCAGCCTGTGTGGCGCGCCGACCGTCCGCAAAAAGGACGCTACAGGGAATTCTACCAGTGTGATGCCGATGTTATTGGAACAGATTCATTGGTGTGTGAGGCTGAGATCATCTTGATGATTAAAGAAGTTTTTTCAGGATTACAGATCAAGGACTACACCATCAAGCTCAATCACCGAGGCATCCTCTCCGCTCTTGCGCAACTGATCGGGGCAAAAGAAAATGAGTCAGCACTTTTTGTTGCCATGGACAAGCTCGACAAAATCGGCGAAGCCAAAGTCAGGGAAGAACTGCAGCAAAAAAATTTCGAAAACAAAAAGATTGATGTCCTTTTTGAAATTCTGAATTTCAAGGGCACTACTGCACAGAAGATTGATTTTCTTAATACGAAACTGTCCTCAAGCGAACTGGGGAAAAAAAGCCTGGATCAACTGAAGTCGGTGCTGTCCCTGCTCGATGGATACGGTGCCGGAAAAGAACAAGTTGAATTCGATGTGGCGCTCGCCCGCGGACTAAGCTATTATACCGGATGTATTTTTGAAGTGAAGATTGGCGGGGTGGCGGTTGGAAGTGTCAGTGGCGGCGGACGGTATGACAACCTCACCGGCGTTTTTGGAATGCCCGGTGTTTCCGGTGTGGGTATCTCCTTCGGCGTAGACCGGCTGTATGATGCCATGGAAGAACTGACACTCTTTAATGAAGAAACCCAACGCGCTTCACAAGTACTGGTTTGCCATCTCGATGAAGCATGCTTTCACTACGCACTCAAGACGGTGCATAACATTCGTGAAAAAGGTTTTGCCGCAGAAGTATATCCTGATATTTCCAAATTGAAAAAGCAACTGGAGTACGCCGACCGGAAAAAAATACCTTTCACTATCGTCATCGGCTCCGATGAAATGAAAAGCGGTAAGCTCGCTTTCAAAAATATGAAGACAGGCGAGCAACATATGCTGTCGGTGGAGGAAATTCTTTCAAAATTGCAGCCCAATGCCTGAGCATGTCCTCTCTTCTAAAAAAATCGGATTAGCCGACCTTGAAAAAATACTTGACAAGGATTGCCGGCTGACGATTTCGGAGGAATTCAAAAATAAAATCACAAAATGCCGAACGTACCTCGATGATAAAATCGCGACGACATCTCAGCCGCTCTACGGCATCAATACCGGCTTTGGCTCTCTCTACGATAAAAACATCTCTCGGGAAAATCTGGAAAAGCTGCAAGACAACCTGGTGAAGTCCCACGCCTGCGGCACAGGTCCTGAAATTCCGGAAGAGATCGTCAGCCTGATGTTGTTCCTGAAAGCCCAGTCGCTTTCCTATGGTTTTTCTGGCGTACAACTTTCCACCGTGGAGCGACTGATTGAACTCTTTAATAATAGCGTACATCCAAAAGTATTCGAAATGGGGTCGCTCGGCGCTTCCGGTGACCTCGCCCCATTGGCGCACTTGTCGCTGCCGCTGATCGGGTTGGGAGAAGTGCATTTCGAAGGAAGAGTCTGGCCTGCAAAAGAAATCCTTCAGCGTTTCAAATGGGAGCCACTTCACTTTAAAGCCAAGGAAGGTCTTGCCCTGCTCAACGGCACGCAGTTCATGGGCGCTTTTGGTGTTTGGTGTACACTCCATTCGCACAGACTGATCAAACTTGCGAACCACATTGCGGCCCTTTCTCTTGATGTATTTGACGGACGTATCGAACCCTTCAACGCAAAAGTGCACGCTATCCGTCCGCAGAAAGGGCAGGAAATGGTGGCGAAAGAAATCCGCGACATCCTCAACAGCAGTCAATTAATCGTTCAGCCAAAAAAACATGTGCAGGACCCCTACTCCTTTCGCTGCATCCCGCAGGTTCACGGCGCCAGCCTGGATGCTATCGGCTATGTCACGGAGGT
>DAOMZK010000201.1:0-5206 GCA_035438035.1 Cyclobacteriaceae bacterium
ATTGGAAAGTGAATGTCTATGGACAGTGCAAGTCATGGATTGATGCAGGACTCCAGCCCCGGGCCATGACACGCGATCTCGACTGGGGAATCAAAGTGCCTTTGCCGGATGCAGACGGAAAAGTGTTATACGTTTGGTTTGATGCGCCCATCGGATACATCTCCGCTACACGGGCATTGTTTGAAGAACTGAGCGGAGGCAAAAAAGAATATGCCACACCACAGCATGACTTTGGCAAAGTAAAATCTGAAGACTGGAAATCATACTGGCAGGATGAAGATACCAAGCTGGTCCACTTTGTGGGTAAAGATAATATCGTATTCCATTGCATCATTTTCCCGGTGATGCTCCATGCTTCAGGGCAGTTCATAGTACCGGACAATGTTCCGGCCAATGAGTTCATGAACCTGGAGGGTGATAAGATGTCGACGAGCAGGGGATGGTCAATTGAAATGCATGAATACATTCGTGAGTTCCCGGACAAACCGGATGTGTTGCGTTATACCCTGCTGACGAATTTGCCTGAAACGAAAGACAGTGAATTTACCTGGCGCGACTTTCAATCGAAAAACAACAATGAACTGGTAGCCATCTTTGGAAATTTTGTCAACCGGGCGCTGGTGCTCACACAGAAATATTTTGACAATAAAATTCCTGCTCGGGGCACTTTGACAGAAGTAGACCGGAAACTGATTGTTGAAATCGCTGACTTCCCCGCAAGAATCGCCACTGCAATAGAAGCCTATCGTTTCCGCGAAGCCACCGCACTGCTGATGGACCTCGCGCGTACCGGCAATAAATATCTTGCGGAGAATGAGCCGTGGAAACTCGCGAGTACAGACAAGGACCGGGTGGGAACTATTCTGAATCTGGCATTACAGATTGCGGCAAACCTCGCCATCGTTTCAGAGCCCTTCCTGCCGTTCTCATCACGAAAGCTGAAGGACATGCTGTCCATGAAAGACCCGTTATGGAAAGAAGCCGGCACAATTGAATTGCTGGCAACCGGCCATGTGTTGGGTACAGCCCGCTTGTTGTTTGAAAAAATTGAAGACCCCGTCATTGAGGCACAGATTAAAAAACTTATGGATACCAAAAAGGAAGAAGTTAAAACACCGGCAGTTGTGAAGCCATTAAAAGCAGAAGTTACTATCGATGATTTCTCCAAACTGGATATTCGTATAGGCACAGTCGTTGCGGCTGAAAAAATGGAGAAGTCCGACAAACTACTCAAGCTTACCATTAACAGCGGCATAGATACACGCACCATATTAAGCGGTATAGCAAAACATTACTCGGCAGAAGAGATGGTGGGCAAGCAGGTGACCTTTATCGCCAATCTGGCACCCCGCAAAATGATGGGGCTGGAATCCCAGGGCATGATTCTTTCCGCTGAAGATGCAGATGGAAAACTCAAACTGCTCCAACCGGACCGTGGTGTTCAGCCCGGATCAACAATCAGCTAAGAATATTTTTTACACAAGTGTTCGAAGATGGACGTCCGCTGCCGGACACATTCTCTTTTTTATTTACAACAGGAAAATCTACTAACTCAGTATACTAAAATTTAGTCACGTCATTGACGTAAGTAAATGGCTGGAATGGCTATTTATTTGGCGTAAAGTAGCCATGAATGGTATTCCTGAAACAAAAAATTATTAGGTTTACAACCTTTAATTTTATTAAACCTAAACCTAACACTATGAACAGAAAACTACAGGTGTTTCTGTTGCTCGGGTTGCTGTCAGTGGGCAGCTTGTACGCGCAAGAGAGACAAGTTTCCGGAAAAGTGACGTCGGCGACGGACGGTACACCGCTTCCCGGAGTGAACGTTGTTCTGAAAGGAACATCGTCAGGAACGATCACCGATTCGGATGGTGCATTTAATATGTCCGTCCCCGGAGCCGATGCCGAATTGGTATTTTCATTTGTCGGTTTCGTCACTATTTCCCAGAAGGTAGGAAGCGCTACCACGCTGGCGGTAACACTCACTGAAGACGTCTCTACACTTCAGGAAGTTGTCGTTTCCGGGTTGGCAACAAACGTAAAACGAAGCAACCTTGCCAACGCAGTAGGAACGATTTCTGCTAAAGAATTGACGGGCACTACCCGTGCCGTTACCCTCGATGGTGCCATGAATGGCAAAATCGTTGGTGCAAACATCTCCGCCAACAGCGGTGCGCCAGGTGGTGGTTTCTCAGTCAGGTTGCGTGGAATTTCTTCCATCAACCAGAGCTCAGAGCCGCTCTATATCATAGACGGTGTGTATGTCAACAACTCCCAGTTCCAAACGGGTGCAGGAACAGGCCCATTCAGTGGTGCCACCGGCCAGACTTCCGGAACACAGGATCAGGCTACCAACCGTCTTGCTGATATCAACCCGGCTGATATTGAAAACATCGAAGTATTGAAGGGACCCAGCGCATCTGCGATTTACGGAACCCGCGCCAATGCAGGTGTAATCATCATCACTACTAAAAAAGGTAAATCAGGAAAGACTCAAATTCAATTCAGCCAGGATATCGGTGCCGCTTCTGCGCTTCACCTGACCGGACTGGGTGCAACAAACTGGGATGCGAATAAGATCAATCAGGGTATCTGGTTGATTTCGAATTCAGCCATGCTCAGCTTGTTCAATGCCAACGGCGCCGGTACGAAAACTCAGGACTATGAGAAAATTGTATACGGCAACACGGGAATGTTGACTTCATCACGTTTGAATATTTCCGGCGGTACTGACAAAGTCAAGTTCTATGTAGCAGGTTCTACGACCCGTGAGGATGGTATTCAGAAGAGAACCGGGTTCACCCGCAACTCACTGCGCGTGAATCTCGATTTCAAGGTCAATAAAGACCTGAGTTTCACAGTGAACTCCAATTACATGAATACGGAAACTGACCGGAGCTACAGTGGTAATGATAACAATGGTGTATCCCTTGGATATAACCTGGCGTATCTGCCAAACTGGTTGGAGCAACGTCCCACCAACGGAGTTTATCCTGTGAATCCAATCACCGGACAAAATCCACTTGAAGTTGTGGACCGTTCAGTAAATAATGAAAAGACTAACCGTTTCATCCAGTCTTTTGCCGTTAACTGGTTCATCTTGAACAAGCCTAATCACTCACTCAAGGCCAGTGCCCAGGGTGGTGTAGACTTCGTATTGACAGAGTCTGAAGTGTATATGCCTGAGGACATGCAATTCCAAAAAACAAAAGCAAATCCTGGCGCATCACGCTATTCCAAAAGCCGTTCAACCAACACGAACCTGCAGGCTTTCCTCGTAGATGAATTTAAAGCGAACAAATTCGAATTCACCACATCATTGGGTGGCGTTCGTCTCGGTACCGATCAGGATCTTAGCTTTATCCAGGGTGAGGGTCTGAAACCGGGTCAACGCAACCCGAACACGGGTGCTGTAAAGACGCCTAACGAATTCTTCGCAAGATGGAATGATATTGGTGTAGTAGTGCAAGAACAAGTAAACTGGGATGACAAGGTGATTGCTACTGGTGGTATCCGTTGGGATAAATCCAGTCTCAATGGTGAATACAACAAGTTCTATCCGTTTGCAAAAGGATCGGTTGCCATAAACATTGCCAACTTTGACTTCTGGAAAGTGGATGCCATCTCCGCATTTAAGGTGCGTGCAGCGTATGGTCAGACTGGTAACTCACCGCAATTTGGTGCCAAGTTCACCGGATTGACCGATGTACTCATCGGTGGCCAGGCTGGTTTCGTGGCCCCCACTTCAAATGGTAACCTGGGTATCAAGCCCGAGACTGCCAATGAGTTTGAGTATGGCGCTGACTTTGGTTTCCTGAATAATAAAGTCACGTTGGAGGCTACTTTCTATACCAAGAAAGTGACTGACTTCATCGACACATATGCTTTGTCCCCTGGTACAGGTGTTACTTCTTACGCTGCCTTCAACGTAGGTGACCTGGAAAACACCGGTATTGAGTTGGGATTGGGTGCTCAGGTGCTGAACACTTCCAAAGTAACCTGGTCAACTAACCTTGCCTGGTGGACTAATAAGAGCAAGATCACACGTCTGATCGTTCCTGAATACCAGGTTGCTTCTTCAGGTTTCGGTGACTTCGGTACCAACCGTATCCGCCTTGGCGAATCTCCCAGCGCATGGTATGGTTCACCTCAGGTGGGAACGGTTAAGACCCGTTATGAAAACTCCCAGCCTGACTTCCAAATGTCATGGAGAAACAACTTTACTTTCCTGAACAACTTCGAATTCTCCTTCATGTTCCATTGGTCTAAAGGAAACTACAACGCTTCCCTCAACAAAGAACTTACCGATGAAGGAGGTACTTCGCCTGATTGGGGTACATTGTCGAGCGACGGATCAACTCCTTTGGGTGTTGCACGTCAATTGGGACAGCCCGGTGTCACGACCAGGAACTTTGTTGTTGACGCCAGCTACATCAAGTTGAGAGAAGTTGCTTTGTATTACAACGTGCCGATGAAATCACTCCCCAGCAGCTGGAGCAATGTGATTGAAGGTATTCGTGTAGGTGTATCCGGAAATAACCTGGCCCTCTGGACCAATTATTATGGATACGATCCTGAAGCATCCAACTTCGGAAACAGACCTGTGGGCGGTGGCGTTGACTTGTTGTCATTCCCTTCTTCCAAGCGGATGTTCTTTCACTTAACGGTAACTTTTTAATCGATAAATCATGAAAACAAATATTAAAACATCTTTGATTTTCCTGATTGGATTGTTTGGCGTGGTGTCGTGCGATTTGTCTGATGTGGCAGATCCGAACCGGGCATCATTAGGTTCAGTAACCACTAATCCAACTCAGAACCAGATCAATTACCTCGGCATCGGCCTTCAGTCGGCGATGCGTGATGGTATCCGCGACTTCTACCTGAATTCAGGAACTGTAGGTCGGGAAATTGTGTATTCGGCTTCTACCGATAACCGCTATTTTACCGAATTACTCGGTACGACTGCGACCATTTTCAATGGTGCCAATGACCCTACCGGTATTTTCAATGGTTACTATACCTCGTTTTCTTCAGGCAGACACCGTGCCCTTGTTTTCGATCAGTCGGCACAAACTGCCACAGCACTTACAGCTGATCAAAAAGCAGGTATTCGCGGGTTCGTAAAGACCGTTCAGGCCTATCTCACCCTCAACCTGCTCAACATGCAGTATGATCAGGGGATCAGGGAAACTTTCTC
>DAOMZK010000202.1:0-5203 GCA_035438035.1 Cyclobacteriaceae bacterium
CGCCACAGGGGCGCCCGGTCGTCCTGCAGGCGGGCGGCTCGGGACCCGGCCAGGCCCTGGCGGCACGCACCGCCGACGTGGTGTTCTCGGTCACCCAGGATCTCGACGAGGCCAAGGTGGCGTATGCTTCGGTCAAGACTCGCCTGGCCGCGCATGGCAGGACGATGGACGAGCTCCCCATCCTGCCCGGCGTGATGCCGGTGATCGGCCGTACCGATCGCGAGGCCGCCCAGTTGTGGTAGTGTAGAGGATGCGGGAAAGTTGTCGTGCAGTTGATTGAACAAGATTATCGAAATCATTTACTGATTCATTTCCCTTCCGGGTTATTATCAATGAGCCCGCATCAAAATTTTGATTATTAATTGCAAAGGCTTTGATGGCCCTGCGCACTTTCACTCCTTTTTTTATGAGCGCGGCCAGGAATTCCACATCGTTCAGGCTTTTGTAATGAAAAATATAAGCGTAAGGGTTAGCTGAAAGTGTGGTAACTTCTGTCGCCTTTGATTGGACTGGCTTTGTAACAGGAATTTTTTCTGATACGGCATAGGCCTTTAAATCGTTGGCATACAACACATTCCACGCGGTAATATCATAAGTCAACGAATCCACCAGTTTCGACGCAGGTTCGAACAGCGTGGACAGCAATCGGCCTTTGGGTTGATAGACATTTACCACAATATCTTCTGCGGATAAATTAAAATTAGAAACGCTCTGTGCTTGAAAATCAAACCCGCGCATGGGTTTGGCGGCAGCATGCCCAAACTGAATTTGATGTGAAGCAAGCCATTGGGTCAACTTCAATAATTTGTCGGGATTGTTGTCAGCTTTTATAACATAGCTTTTGTAGGCTGAAGTTGGTGAATTTAAATTCTCCTTGAAGAATTTGTCAAATTCATCGATCAACCTGCTGGCATTCGTGGATGAGACTTCAATTGTGCTCATGGCAGTAGTAAAGTGATGGGTGAGCCGGCCTTTAAGCGTAAGAGTGTCTCCGTCATTGGTTGTTACTGATACTCCGGCGCCGATGCCACCTTTTTCGTAGGTCATACCAATGGCTCCGCAATAAGTGGGGTAGGTATCGCCATAGCTCGGGTAAAACAGATCAAATCGTTCCTTTGTAAAATAGAGCCAGCCCTGCTCATCAAAATATTTTGCGTTGTTCTTTCCGATCGATTTTTGGAATTCGCGCTGCCAGTTGCTGATCACTTCATGATACGGCTCGGCAGCGGGGGCAAAGTAATAGGGTGAATTGTAACCTTGTTCGTGGTAATCCACATGTACATGGGGCATCCATTGATTGTAAATTTTTATTCGAGCCTGCGTTTCGGTTTGTGTCTCCCAAACCCAATCGCGGTTGAGATCAAATAGATAGTGATTGGCGCGTCCGCGCGGCCAGGGCTCAGCGTGTTCGCGTGCCTGAGGGTCGGCATTGGGGGGGAAGTTGCCATACTGATTGTAAAAATTACCGTAACGGTCGCGTCCATCGGGATTAATACACGGATCCAGAATCACGACAGTATTTTTCAACCAGTCTTTTGTTTTTGAATTGGCGGGATTGACCAGTTCAAACAATATTTTCATCGCTGCTTCCATGCTGTTGGCTTCATTGCCGTGCACGTTGAAACTCATCCACACAATGGCCACCTTCGTTGAAGGTGTTCCTTCCGCCATGCCCGCCCGGCGCAGATTATCCAAACGGATTTGTTCAATGTTTTTAAAATTTTCTGAGGAAGCTATAATCGTATAAATCAAAGGACGATGTTCATAGGTTTCGCCATATTGCAGGGTCTGCACATTAGCGCTGGCTTCATCTACATATTTGAAATATTCCACCACGCGGTGATGGCGGGTGAAGCGATCGCCCAATTCGTACCCCAGGAATTCGGATGGTGACGGGATGGATTGACTGAAACAAAGAGAAGGAATTAGGCTGAGAAGGAGTAAGATTTTTTTCATGAAACGAAAAGCTGTTCATGACAAAAGTAGCAATCCTTTCGGTCAGTTCAACCTGCTGTTCGATCGTATTCCTTTCCGTGAACCTATGGATGATCTATCCATTGTATTTTTAAATAGATGGGGGACAGCAAAATTTGGCGCAATGAATTGGACAGCTAAAAACATTAGCTGCAAAGAAATCGCTGAGAATGCAAAGAGGCGCTAAAGTGCCTGCATTACTTTGCGATCGCTGCATCCTCCGCGCCTGCCTGCGGTAGACAGGGTAAGAAAATATTGAAATGCATGAGATGAAGATCATAAAGAATACACAAAGAGACACGAAGTCTATTTATCTCTTAGTGAACTTGGTAAATTCGTCGTGTTCTTCATGATCCATTTACACTTCTTCGTCTCGGCGGTTAAAAAATTCTAATTGTTTTGTCCCTTTGTGGTGCGGCTCGTTGTTTTAAGGCACCTTTTAATTTAACTTTTACTCCGTATAATCAATAATCCTGGTATCCAACGCTGTTGCAATGGGGTTGAGTTTTTTTAATAGTTTGTCTTTGTTGGTATGCGTATCGATGTGAATTTTATTTTCTTCCGAGAATTTCAAGTAGCCATCAAACACCTCTCTTCTTGAAACCATGGATGAACCCCTTGAATTTAATCTCTGACTCTCTATGCTCTTTTTGATGTAGAGGTACTCAATCTTTTCAAATTTCTTTTTCTCCTCAATTTTGAATCCTATCACCCACAGCCACTCCCGGTATTCTTTTTCGTCCAGGTTAATTTGAAGACGATAATGGGTGGTAAAAATCACGACGGCGAAAACGAGCGGGACAAATCCAGCAAGACCTTTTGTAACAAACAGCCACCCTGAAGCGCCAAGCAACAAAACCCCGATAAAAATAATCGAGCCGGGAAAATAAAATGACTTGCGGATATTAATGACGCGCATAGACTACTTGTTTGTTCTGAAATGATGACATCAATAATAAATATAAGACACGAAGGTCAAAAAGAAAATACACAAGAAGAACGAAGTCTATTTTTTCTCTTAGTGAACTTTGTACATTCTTTGGGGTCCATTCACCCTTCTGGGTCTCTGTGCCTCCTCGCGGTAGAAAGAACTATTCTGAAACTCCCGCTTCCCCAAGCAACACCAACAATATGAATTTGATCCCATCCACACCTTTTTGATTGATCCACCATTCTCCAAGCGAATGCTCATGGTTGCTGCGCCCTCCAGCGCCAATGGTGATGGCCGGAATTCCCATGGCGATGGGAACATTGGAGTTGGTCGATTCCATCCCGACTTTCGGAGTTTCGCCAAAATATTTAGCTGCTGCCATGCTGCGCTGCACAATCGGGAGTGATTCCGGCGTCACCCCTGTAGGCCGGTTGCCGATTTGTTCAACGGTCAAAGTTAATGGTTGACCTTTTTTAAGACACTTGTTATAATCAACCAGGCCTTTATTCAATGAAGTTTTGAAAATAGAATCAATGCCCCGCAGGCGACTGGCGCTTTCGGACCGCATATCCACTTCAGCCCAGGATTCAAACGGGATGGAGTTAACGGAGGTACCGCCGCCGGTCCGGCCTACATTGAAACTGGTCTTGATGCCGTTTGATGTGAATTTCATGGCTTCATCAGAGAAATAATTAATCCCCTTCGCCATGGCGTGATGCGGGTTGCCAAGTCCAAAAGCACCCCACGAATGTCCTCCAGGTCCCTTGTACGTCACACGGTAGCGAACGACTCCCAAGCCGCCATTCACGATTTCTGCAATACCAATCCCGTCGACGGATATCCAGGAATCAATTTTTCTTTTGCTGGTTTTCAGAATATACTTTATTCCGCGCAAGTCACCCATACCTTCTTCCCCGAGGCTGGCGACAAAAAGAATATCGTTGTCTGTGGTAATGGCAGCATTTTCGAGCGCACGCAAAACTGTAAGTATGGCAATGAGTCCGCGGGTGTCATCGGCAATGCCGGGAGCGAAGAGTGTGTCGCCTTTTATTTTCACTTTTACGTCGGTGCCTTCCGGGAAAACGGTATCGAGGTGGGCGTCAAGGACTATCGTTTTTCCTCCTTTCGATCCTTTGCGAAGCAATAGCACGTTGCCCAGAGAATCGAACCACACTTTGTGTGGACCGGCATCTTCAAGGAGTTGCTTGAATCGATTTGCACGGGCTGTTTCATTGAAAGGAGGAGCGGGGATCTCGGTAAGCTCGATGTGTTCCTTCCGTGTTTGAGGTTCCAGTTGGTCGATGATGGCGAAGGCGGCTTTCACTTTCTTCTTTTCTGTAAGAACCTGGATTTCTTTAAAGTAGTCTTTTACTGTTTCTTTCTTTTGTGCTATGATTGAGTTATTGGATAAGATGAGCAATAAAAGCAATGTAGTGCAGACGAAGCGCATAAATAGGGTTTAGATGGCGGCAAGATAATGCCGGAGCACAATTTCTCCCAGAATTTGGCTTGTGCAGACCGCCCTTTTGCCGGTGTTATCACCAACCAAAGTTAACCTACCAAAAATCCTCGGAGTAAACAGTTTAAGCCAACTCCCTCAGATCCACTGGCACAACCCTGGAAATTCCCTTCTCTACCATAGTGATGCCATAGATCACATCGGTTGTCGTCATGGTGCGCTTGTTGTGCGTAACGATGATGAACTGGCTGTCCTTGCTGAAGCTGCGGATGATGTTGTTGAACTTGTCGATGTTGGCATCGTCCAGCGGCGCATCCACCTCATCAAAAATACAGAAGGGTGCAGGCTTTAAGAGATACATGGAGAAGAGGAGTGCAGTAGCCGTCAGAGTTTTCTCTCCTCCGCTCAGCTGGTTTATGGTCAGCGGGCGTTTACCTTTCGGTTTGGCGATGATATCAATTTCAGATTCCAAAGGCCTTGACGGATCAGTGAGCTTCAGGTCGCAGTCGTCGCCTTCGTTGAAGAGCGATCTAAATACATGGATAAAGTGTTCTTTGATCTTCCCGAAGGCTTCCATAAACGTCTGACTGGCAACACCTTCGATCTCAGCAATGGTGTTGAAGAGGGATTCCTTCGCTTTGATCAGATCATCTTTTTGTGCGATGATAAAGTCGTTGCGCTCCTTGATTTCATTGTAAGCCTCCATGGCCATCGGGTTGATGGGACCGAGGTTATCGAGTTTCTCACGAATACGCGATACATCGTTGCGCAGTTTTTCTTCATCGGCAGTTGCCAGCTGCTCGCTTTCTTCCGGCGTAACTGCGTTAAGAATCTCATCA
>DAOMZK010000203.1:0-5181 GCA_035438035.1 Cyclobacteriaceae bacterium
GTCGTATTCAACCGGTGATGAATTTTCAATCATGGCCTTTACGACCGTTCCGGAGACTTCGGATTCAATTTCATTGAACAGTTTCATCGCTTCGATGATACATACGGTTTGACCTTTGGAGACTTTGTCTCCAACCGAAATAAACGCCGGAGTATCAGGACTGGACGAGCGATAGAATGTTCCAATCATGGGTGATTTGATGTCCACAGTGGTTTTAGATCCACCTGCAGGTTTTTCAGTCTTGGATACTGCTGGGGCAGCTACCAATGCGGGAGCGGCGACAGGCGCTGCCACCGGTGCGGCTTGCATTGTCATCATCGGAGCCGGTGAAGATTTTATCACCTTCTGATCGGGTTCCCGTTTTACATGCAGCTTGAGTTCCTTGGTTTCGATATTGACTTCATTAAGACCCGACTGGGAAATAAAATCAATGAGATCACGTATTTCAGATGTTTTCATTTCAGCATAGTTTGTTTTGAGTCCCTCTGCCTTGCCGTTGCCGGACCTGGCTTTTCCTTTCGTAACAGTATCCTTACTCATGATTGCAAAGTTTATTTAACGCGTTCAATGTACTCACCCGTGTGGGTATCAATTTTCACATTGTCACCGCTGTTAATAAAAAGTGGTACTCTGATCTCTGCACCTGTTTCTATTGTGGCGGCCTTCAAGGTTCTGGTAGCAGTATCGCCTTGTACGCCGGGTTCAGTGTAAGTAATATTAACCACAATCTGTTGCGGCGGTTCAGCCGTAATAGGATTGGTGCCATTCTCAAAAGCGATCAACAGAATGATGCCTTCCTTGAGATATTGTACAGAATCGCCAAGCAAGGTCTTGTCAATATAAACCTGGTCGAAGGTATCCTTGTCCATACACACGAGGCTTTCACCATCGGCGTAGAGGTATTGATATTCTTTGGTTTCCACGCGAAGGAGATCTACAGAGTCACCGGGACGGAAACGATTTTCTGCCAGTTTGCCGTTGCGGAGATTGCGCATTTTTATTTGATAGAATGCCCTCAGGTTACCGGGTGTTCTGTGTTGCAGTTCTTCAACTTGCATGATGTCGCCATTGTAGCGGATATAATTTCCTTTGCTTAAATCAGAGATGGTCGCCATAAAAAAATGAATTGTGAAGTTACTAATGAATTAAATAATTACAAGTTGAATTAGGATCGGTATCAGCGGCTGTTGTAAGCCCATTTCACGTAGACCGCACCCCAGGTGAAACCACCTCCGAACGCAGCAAAAATTAAGTTGTCTCCTTTTTTTAATTTCTTTTCATAATCCCAGAGCAACAGCGGAATTGTGCCGGCTGTAGTATTCCCGTATTTAGCAATGTTCATCATTACCTTGTCTTCGGTTATCCCTACGCGGTTAGCGGTAGCATCAATGATTCTTTTGTTGGCCTGGTGAGGAACAAGCCACTGAATATCTTCAGGTTTCAGATGATTGCGCTCCACAATTTGCGCCGATACATCTGCCATGTTGGTCACCGCGAATTTATAGACAGCAGAACCCTCCTGGTAGACATAATGCAGTCTTTTGTCCACGCTGTCGCGCGAAGCCGGCATCCGGCTTCCCCCTGCCTTCATGTGGAGGTAAGTTTCACCGCCACCGTCACTCTTTAAAATAGAGTCCATAACTCCCACATCTTCTGTAGTAGGTTCCAGGAGTACACAACCGGCCCCATCACCAAAAATGATGCAGGTGGTTCGGTCAGTATAATCCAGGATGGCAGACATTTTATCTCCACCCACAATAACAACCTTCTTATACATTCCTGACTGGATAAAACTTGCACCCGTTGTCAGGGCGTATAGAAATCCTGAACAGGCCGCGCCCAGATCATAACTGAAGGCGTTGGTTGCACCGACAGCTGTGGCTACAATATTTGCTGTGGCGGGAAAGGTCATGTCGGCAGTGACCGTGGCAAAAATGAGAAGATCAATTTCTTTGGGGTCAGTTTTGGTCTTCGCCAGCATATCTTTCACTGCAGCAATTCCCAACACGGATACGCCCTGGCCTTCTCCTTTTAAGATTCTGCGTTCCTTGATGCCCGTACGGGAGGTGATCCACTCATCATTGGTGTCCACCATGGTTTCCAACTCTTTGTTGGTAAGGACATAATCAGGAACATATCCTCCTACGCCTGTGATCGCTGCTCGGATTTTATTCATTTTATTTCAGGAACTTCTTAAAAACAAATGCCCGGCTGTTACCAGTCGGGCGTAGTGTATGATTCCGTTACACACTGACACTTATAATCAGAGAAAATTATAAACTGAAGGCAGTCCGGTTGATAAAAGATCATACAGTGGCTTAAGCCAATACTTCTTTTTCCATCACAACACTACCCTTATAATAAAGCTTTCCTTCATGCCAGAAAGCGCGGTGGGGCAGATGGTGTTCTCCGGTGGTACCATCAACAGCAAACTGTTTCGGAACCGCCTTGTAATGCGTTCTTCTTTTGTCTCTGCGAGTCTTCGAGGTTTTTCGTTTGGGATTTGGCATAATGGTTATTTTAACTTTTTCAATTTTTCCCATCGTGGATCGATGGCATCCTCCTCTTTTTTATCTTCATCAATTGGAGTGGAGTAAACCAATTGTATTTCACTTTCTTCCAGATTATCCTTTTCAAACTTTGGGTGAAGCCGCTTCATGGGCAGCGCCACTCCAATCAGTTCATACATAAATTGACCCACATCCAGGCTGGCCTGATCACGTGTAATCAACACGATGTCGTCACTCAGTTCTTTTGACTCTTCACCATATTTAAATACGATCCGTTGATCAATATTTAAAGGGTAGTCAAAAGGCTCCAGACTGCGGTCGCACACCAGCCGGGCCTGACCCTGAATATGAAATTGTACTTCAATCAGGGTTTCCCGCTTATCAAGGGTAATTGTGGCGTTGAAATGGCCGCTTTCCAGCAAACTTTTGCCATATCCATCAAAAAAGGCATCTCCTAATTCAAAATCAAATTGATGCGATTTTTGGCTCAGGCCAATGATGTTCAACTTATACTCCCCGCTCATACTACCAAAATAAGCGCGCAAATTTATCAGGATTTTCCGGATTTGACCTCATGGAATGGGATTGAACGGAACGGGAAGTCCTTAAACCAGCTTGTAATCGTCCAAAACCGCCCTTTTTAACTCATCCAGACCCTTTTTTTCAAAGTTCTCAATCAGGAAGTCGATCACTTTTTTATTGAATCCCAACTTGATAGCAATGTTTTTCCCCAGGTTGATCTCACTTTCAAAAATCCGCTGATCTACAAAAATCAACTCAATTGAGGAAAGGAGGAAGTCCAGTTTCTGTTCCATTGACAGGGCGCCCAGGGATTCAATGGGTTCCGGTTGTCGAATAAGCTCGGCCACTATTTCATGGGGGAAGTCGTGGTGGCTGGCAATTTTATAAATAAGCTCCCGCTCAGACGTGGCAAAATGCTTATCGGCCTCGGCGAGCTGAATGAGGATATTGATTTTATTTTTCGTAACGATATCCATACCCTTCTTAAAGAGTCATTAATCAAATCTAATCAATCCCGGAATAAAACCGGAAAGGAATATCAGCCCCACGGGACGCATTGACTATTGGGTAACCCTCTCCGCGCGATTCTTGATAATGTCAGTAGCAACAAAAATGGCCTGACGCAAAGAGTTTTCATCAGCCATATTTTTTCCTGCAATGCCGTACGCTGTGCCGTGATCGGGTGAAGTCCTGACCGCCGGGAGCCCCGCAGTAAAATTCACGCCATTCTCAAAGGCAATGTATTTGAAGGGTACGAGACCCTGGTCATGATACATCGCCAGAATGCCATCGAATTTGGTGTGCTGACCAGCGCCAAAGAACCCATCAGCAGGAAAAGGTCCCGCCACCAGTTTGCCTTTGCTCTTCAGGTCTTCGATAACCGGTTTGATGATTAATGCTTCCTCGTCTCCAATCAGACTTTCATCACCGGCATGCGGATTCAATCCCAACACTGCAATTTTTGGTTTGCTGATGCGAAAGTCATTTTTCAGTGAAAGTTCCATGAGCCTGATTTTGAGTTCCACCCTTTCTTTGGTGATGAATTTTGAAACCTCTTTCAAGGGCACATGTTCAGTAACGATTCCAACTTTGAGTGAATCACTCACCATAAACATCAGGCTTTCCATAGCCTCAAAAGTCTGGGTGAGATATTCGGTGTGACCCCGGAATGGAAAATCTTCTCCGTGTATAGTGAATTTGTCAATGGGCGCGGTGACCATCCCATCAATCAATCCTTCTTTAACTTCTTCAACCGCTTTTTTAAGACTAAGCAGTGCGGCATGCCCTGCTTCCCGTGAGGGCTGGCCCGGGGTGATGCGAACATCTTCTTCCCAGCAGTTCACCACATTGATGACTTTGGGTAAGAACTGACCTTTGCTTCTCACCTGGCTGTAATTGAATTCTTCCATTCCCATCAGCTTGCGGTAGTAGGATAATACCCGGGTTGATCCGTAAATCACAGGGGTTATGGAACTGAGGATACGGTTGTCAGCAAGCGCCTTGATAACCACTTCCGGTCCGATCCCGTTCAGATCGCCCAATGTGATACCGATGCGTGGTTTATTTTGAGTTTGAGATGGGTTCATATTTCAGTATGACGCAAGTTAAATATAATACTGACTGATCTCAATAATCAATAACTGATGTTGAGTTTTAAGGTTCAGGGTTTACTGCGAGCCAACCTTGAATCCTGAACATTGAACTTTTAACCTGACCACATCACAGCGTTTCAGTTTCTGACTAGATTACCGTAGTTTTCGAAAGATGGTAAGACCAAAGAAATACCTGGGTCAGCATTTCCTCAAAGATCAGGGCATCGCCAGGAAAATTGTGGACGCGCTGACGATCACCGGTCAGCAGCAAGCGGTGGTGTTTGAGATTGGTCCGGGCATGGGCGTGCTGACGCGCATATTGCTCGAACGAAAAGATATTGATTTGCACCTGATTGAAATCGACAAAGAATCTGTTGCTTATCTGCACCGTGAGTTGCCCGTTCTCTCCGATAGAATTATTGCAGGCGATTTTCTGACAATAAATTGGTGGTCGGAGTTCCACGGGCCACTGCATATTATCGGCAATTTTCCCTACAATATTTCATCACAAATTTTTTTTAGGGTATTGGAAAGAAGGGACCGGGTGGAACAGGTTG
>DAOMZK010000204.1:0-5134 GCA_035438035.1 Cyclobacteriaceae bacterium
AAGGAACGCAAAAGCTAAATTTTTCAGGATCGCTGCAGTGGTCATTCTGATTGGTGCCATCACCGTTCTTGCATTAAAGCCTTCCATTAGCGTGACGGTGTCTTCCAATCCCATCATTCTATTAACACCGGGCTTTGATCCTGAAATCGCAGACAGCCTTCGTACTATTTATCCAAATGCAATTATTCAGAGAACAAATTCTGCGCCTCCGTATGGTGAAACACCCAGAGCCACTTCGCTCACTCAATTTGTGGAGAATGACGGAGCAGTCAATTTTGTCATTGGAGAAGGATTATCTACCGCCCAACTGGATTTGTATCCCAACATTCATTACAAATATTTTCCATCAAAAAAGCCATTGGGTATCACTTCACTGATACTTGGCAACGTCACGGTTAATCATATCAATCTTTTGTCAGGGAAGATCAATCACAACCAGGGAACAGTACTTACACTCAACGGACCCGGCGGCATTGAAGATTCTATAAAGCTCAGGCGAAGCGGTGAAGGGTCATTTTCATTTTCTTTTACTCCCCGTCAACCCGGAACATTTGTTTACAGGTTAACCATCCGCGACAGCCTGGGGACTATCCTGAGCAATAACCTCCCCCTGGAAATTCTGCCGGAAAAAAAACTCAACATATTGGCTGTATTGCGTCACCCCACATTTGAATTCCGTCAATTAAAAAGTTTCCTTACGGAAAAAGGTCATGGTGTTGTCATGCGTTACCAGGTTTCCAAAAACCGCTATCGGTATGAGTATGTCAATCACGACAATGTAAAGGTCGACCAGCTATCAGCTGAACTGATGGATGAATTTGATTTGGTGTGTATCACGGCGGGAGATTTTGAAACACTGAGTGACCCGGAGATTACCAATCTGAGAAAGGCTGTACGCTCGGGCCTGGGTGTGCTTATTCTCTTTGACCAGCTGCAGGAGAAGGATGCTATTGAATCATTTCTGCTATCCGGTATAACCAAAATCAATCGCGACACTTTGCGGGTGGAATTCAAAACCGCTGAAAGCCAATCCCTGTCCGTATTTCCTGCAGAATTAAAATCTACTGCCCGGTTTGAACCCTTGCTTCAATCTGCTAACCAGCAATTTCTGACAGGATTCCGGTTTGAGGGACTCGGCAAAATCGGTGTGCAGTTATTGAATGAGACTTTTATCCTGCAGCTTAGAGGACAGCAGTCGGCCTATAGCGAAATCTGGACGCCCCTTCTCGAACAAACAGCCCGCGAAGAAGTCAGGCATTACAAAATCAACATTACATCCCCCGCTCCGCTCTACCCTGACGATCCGATTGACTTTGATATAATTTCATCAGCAGAAGCGCCAGATGTCAGCCTGGATGGTATTCACATTCCATTAATTGAGGATATCACAGTTGATGACTTCTGGCATGGAAAGATTTGGACAAGTACGCCCGGCTGGCACAGCATTGAAGTGAGGCAGGATTCCACCGTGAAGAAATTTTATGTTCACAACCCAACTGCATGGAATACACTGGCTCTCAATAACCAGATTCAGCAAAACCAGGTGAGAGCATGGGAAAACGCTCTTCCATTGAGTAAATCCATCACCGCATTAAAACCCATTTCCGTTTGGATAATGGTTGCGTTGCTCTTGATTGCATTCAGCTACTTATGGCTGGAGCCGAGGATTTAATTTACAAATTACGAATTTCGAACGACGGGTGCGCAACTCTGTAAATGGTTGTGTGCTAAACTTCAATTCTTCAATTCTCCCCATCTTCCCTCCTTCACTCCTCTTCTTTTCTTTTCAACTTCCCAACTTCTCATCTATACGCATCAATCGTCTCTATCGTACCATCATCCCTGTACTTCAACTCCGTCACTTTAACGCTTCTCAAGTGAGTCTTGCCGCCGGACAAATCGCTGTCGTGATAGAAAAGATACCACTTGCCATTAATCTCAAGGATTGAATGGTGGTTCGTCCATCCAATAACCGGGTTCAGAATAACGCCAGTGTAGGTGAATGGTCCATAGGGACGGTCACCAATAGCATACGCAATGAAGTGAGTGTCACCAGTAGAATAAGAAAAATAATATTTTCCATTGTACTTATGCATCCAGCTTGCTTCGAAGAATCTCCTGTCGTGGTCTTTGCCCAGCAATGGCTTACCATCCTTGTCCACAATCTTTATTTCTTTGACAGGCTCATCAAACCTGAGCATGTCTTTGCTCAGCCTGGCCACTCTCGGATTGATTGCAGGCTCTTCATCTTTCATTAAATCAGTTTTGGAACCGTCCTTTTCATATTTTCCTGTGGCCCAGCGCTGAAGCTGTCCGCCCCAGATACCGCCAAAGTACATGTAGTATTTTCCATCGGAATCTTTGAAGACAGCTGGGTCAATGCTGTAACTGCCTTTGATAGGAGTTTTCTCAGCTTTGAAAGGTCCTGTTGGCGATGCACTGGACGCTACTCCAATACGGAAGATGCCTTCCTTATCTTTCACTGGGAAATACAAATAATACGTTCCGTTTTCAAACGCAGCATCCGGTGCCCACATCTGTTTGCCCGCCCAGGGTACATCGGCAATATCCAGCGCGACGCCGTTGTCCTTCACTTCACCACCGATGCTGTCCATGCTGAGGATATGATAATCCTTCATCACAAAATGTCCACCCATGTCGTCTTCGGGTACGGCTTCGTCGATGTCATGCGAAGGATAGATATAAATTTTGCCATTAAAAACGTGTCCTGAAGGGTCAGCAGTATAGATGTGCTTTACCAGCGGCTCGGAGATCGGTTTCGGGATCTTTGCGATAGAGTCCATCTTGAGGCTGTCGGCTTTGCTTTGGCCTTCATCAGACTTTTTCGGTTGGCAGGAGTACATGAAAGAAAGGGCTGCCAGAAGAGCAGCAAATCGTATGAGGTTAATTTTCTTAAACATATGGTTAAGACCGTTTTGAGGTTCTGATTAATTGAGATGGTAAGATAAGGATTTTCAAAGGGAAGTGTATTTGTCGACTACCTGCAAAAGCTAACGGTTAGTAGCCATGAGTCTGTACATCTGGACGATATCCGTATACGCTCCACTCATTTGTTTAACCGCTTTCACATGCCGACCTTCTTCTAAAAATCCCATCTCCGTGTAGAGCTTTATCGCCCTGGTATTGCTTGCAAATACCTGTAAGAATATCTTTTCAATTTTTGGATTGCCCAGGGCCCATTGAATCAATTGCTCCACCATTGATCTTCCTATCCCGCTTGACCGAAATTCCTTATCTACACTTACACCAAATTCACCGGTATGAGCCACTTTTGCCCTGCCCATTGTTGCAAAAAAAAGCAAGCCTACAAGCTTTCCATCACTCTCTGCGACAAGAATAAGTTTAGTGGGATTGTTCAATGAATCATTGATCCAGGCCGCCTGCTCTTCAATAGTCTTGTTGTATTCTTCCAGGGTAGTCAGGAGTTGATCTGATTCTTTGAACAGTTTCTTTGAGTAACGAATAATCTCTTCCGCATCGCTCTCTTTTGGTTTCCTAATTGTATAGTTTATCATCTGGGCCACCACTTTCAAATGACGTTTAGAATCGGTTAAATCTACTGTACTATTTTTTATCACAGCACCACCACACGCTTCTCCTTACTACTCAATATCGCCGCATCAATGATCTTCATAACATTGACCCCATCGTCAGCAGTGACGGGAAGTGGTTTATCATGCACAAAGGCTTCGTAAATGCCAGCGTAGTAAATTGAGTAATTGCCGGGTAGGGATTTTACTTTCTCTTTGATCACAACTCCGTCTTTCTCGGTATGTAGAAATCCTTGTTGTTCTTCCGGTTCAATACCATAGCCTTTTTCATCGGGCTTCATACCTGCCACAAGCTGCGGCTCCTGTACATCAGCACGGCTCTTGAGGAAAGTGCCTTTCTTTCCATGTATGATAAAAGAACTGACAGGCTCGCGAACAAAGTATCCTGACTTCAACCGCGAGCGCATGCCAGGATAGTACAGCAGTATCTCCATGTAGTCTGCTACTATTGAATCCGGTCGTGTGATCCGAATGTCCCCAAAGACACCCTCTGGCATGCCGAATAAAGTCAAAGCCTGGTCTATAATGTGGGGGCCGAGGTCTTTCACCACTCCTGAGCCGGGGTTGATGGTCTCTTTGTGCACCTTTGGACTCAGCACAGGATTGTAGCGGTCGTAAGAAATAGTAGCTTCGACAATCTCTCCCAAAAGGTTCTGATCTACAATATTCTTCACGGTTCTGAAGTCACTGTCCCAACGGCGGTTCTGGAAAACGGATAATCTCAATCCTTTTTTCTCTGCAAGTTTTTTTAGTTCCAAAGCTTCTAATGCATTGGCTGTGAATGGTTTCTCTACAATAACATGCTTCTCTGCTTGAAGCACTTTTAACGCATATTCGAAGTGGGTATACGAAGGTGTGTTAACCACCACCAATTCTATTCCGGGGTCAGCCAACAGGTCGTCGAGGGTAGGATAGCTCTTTGTTCCGGGGTAAGCATCACCAATAAGTTTCTTATTACGCTCCCAACACCCGACTAGCCTAAATCCGGGGTGCATATTGATAAATGGAGCATGAAAGACTTTGCCCGACATACCAAAGGAAAGGATCGCAGTATTGATAATTCGCATGAATTAAAGATGGGAAAATTTTGGCTATTGCCATTGCGTTTTAGCCTTTAGCTGCTGACCTTTTGGCTGCAGCGAACCGCCAGAAACTGACGGCAAAAGCCCAATCGCCAATGATTAACCTCTTGTGTAATACACTCATAATCCGCAAGAATATTCCCTAAATTGACTCTATAAATCCGCCTATGAAAAAATCAAAACTGTCCAGAAGAGATTTTGTAAGGAAGTCTGCAGGTGCAGCCATGATGCTGTCACTGCCAACGATCATTCCTGCCTCTGCCTTTGGCGCCAACGATAAAGTCCAGGTAGCAGTACTCGGCGTCAATGGCCGCGGCACAGACCACATCAAGGGCTTTGGGAAACAAAATAACGCCCAGGTGGTGTGTCTCTGCGATCCTGACCTCGTCGTCCTCAATACTCGCGCAGGCGAGTTTGAAAAGACGTATGGCAGGAAGGTGAAAATGCAGCAAGACCTGCGTAAAGTATTTGAAGACAAGA
>DAOMZK010000205.1:0-5123 GCA_035438035.1 Cyclobacteriaceae bacterium
CCGGCCAGCACGTCGATGTAGTTGCGAACGACCGCGGCCTCGGCCGACATCGGTGACATCAGCTTGAGCTTCTTGAACTCCGCCTCCGCCTTCTTCAGCGCGTCCTTGGGCATCTTGGCGGCCTTGATCTTCTTCTCGATCTCGTCGATGTCCGCGCCGTCCTCACCCTCGCCGAGCTCCTTCTGGATGGCCTTGACCTGTTCGTTGAGATAGAAGTCGCGCTGGTTCTTCTCCATCTGGCGCTTCACGCGGCCACGGAATTCGCAGAACTTGGTCATGGTCTATTTACTTACCTGTTGATCAAGGCATTGAAGGGCGATGCGGACGGTGCACCTAAGGACGGAAAGGTGACGATATACGAATTGAAATCGTATCTCGATGACCAGGTTCCTGAAATGACACATCAGTTAAAAGGTAAACCACAGTACCCCTACACTTTCTCAAGGGGTCAGGATTTTCCGATTGTGATAGAAAAATAAATTCTACTCATCCCGGAGGCAGTCTACAGGATTGACACGGGCGGCTTTAAAGGCCTGTGAGGCTACTGTCATCCACGCAATAAGCAAGGCCACAAACCCTGCCAATGCGAAATACCATATCTTAAGATCGATATGAAAGGCAAACCGTTCCAGCCATTGTGCGAGTAGCCAATAACTTACCGGGAGTCCAAGAGCAATGGAGATCAAAACCATTTTGGTAAAGTCACTGGACAGTAACATGACGATACTGGCGGATGAAGATCCAAGCGCTTTTCGTATTCCGATTTCCTTTAGCCTGCGTTCGGCTGTGAAAGCCGCAAGACCAAAAAGCCCAAGACAGGAGATCATGATGGCAAAACCCGCAAAGTAGCTGGACAATGTCGCCACGCGCTGCTCAGCAGAATACTGTTTTGCATATTCCTGATCCTGAAATTTATAGTCAAAGGTGAAGCCGGGATTGTATTCTTTATAAAATTCACCAATTGACTGAAGTGTTTCTTTCTCTTTTCCTCCTTCCAACCGTGCCATAATTTGCCACGTGTTGCCGGGATTCAGTCTGAAGAAGGCAGGGTTAACCACTTCATGCAGCGATTGAAAATGAAAATCCCTGATGACACCGATGATTTGCAGTTTGTGATTGCCCCACAACGTAATCACCTGGCCGACAGGGTTTTTAAGATTCATGACCCTGATCGCAGCTTCATTCAAAATAATCTTGGAAGAATCGATGGCAAAGGTTTCAGAGTATGATTTGCCTTCTGCAAATTCGATACCCAGCGTTTCCAGCATTCCATAATTAACATTCACATTTTCGAAAAGAATGACGTCCTCCGGATTTTTACCTTCCCAGTTGAGTCCGCTGGTATTGCTGTTTCTACCCAAGAGCGTATGACTCATACTGGATGCGTTGATTACCCCCGGAATCCGCTTGAGTTCGGATATAAAAGTATCACGGGTTGTATCCACCCTTCCCTCCACACTGAAACTGATCAGGTGATCTTTCTTATATCCCAGGTTTTTCGATTGAACAAAGTCAATTTGTTGATAAATGACCAATACAGAAACAATCAGTATCACGGAAAGGCTGAACTGAAAAATTACCAGACCTTTTCGTGCCCACAGTTCTCCCCAGGAGCCCCGGAGTTCCCCTTTCAGTACTGCGGCCGGTTTGAAACCAGATAGATACAATGCAGGATAACTTCCGGCAAGGAGTCCGGTAAGTATGGTTATGCCAAACGACCACAGTAGCAACTGTGGATCCATAAGGTTTAATACGATATGCTTGTCGGTGATGGAATTGAACTGAGGAAGGAACAACAGTACAACAACCAAAGCTAGGATCAGTGACAGTACAGAAGTGACGAGGGATTCACTGATAAACTGGAAGATAAGAGAATGCCGGGCAGCACCGATAGATTTTTTGATCCCCACCTCCTTTGCTTTGCGTGAAGCGCGGGCGGTGGAGAGGTTCATGAAATTGATACAGGCGATGAGCAGGATGAAAACTGCTATGATAGAGAACAATTGTACGTATTCAATTCTGCCACCGCTTTGCTTGCCATTTTCATATCTTCCATACAAATACCGCTCAGCATAGGGAACTAAAAAAAGGGTCACATTGGATTTGTCGTTTCGCTTCTTTACGAAGTCTTTCAGTTTTTCACTAAGGGCAAGTGGATCTGTTCCGCTTTTGGTCACAATGAATGTTGAAGGTCCGTTGTTTCCCCATTGTTTGACCCAATCATTTTCAGATTTATATTCCTCAAATGACATTACGAAATCAAACTTTAGAGATGAGTTTACCGGCGTGCCTGCAAATACACCCGTGATCTGGAACGCTTTTTTATGCTGGAGATCAACCATTTTTCCAATCACATTTTCGTCGGTTCCAAATAGCTTTATGGCGAGGTCACGAGAGATAACCATACCATACTTCTCTTTTAGCACCTGCTCAGGCTGACCCTGAAGGAGTTTGAGTGAAAATATTGAAAAGTAATCCTCACCTACATGGTATCCATCAGCTTTGACATTGTGATCGGCAACTGAAAGTGTGTAACTGTTAATCCATGTGGTCGTCGCAGCATATTGTACTTCCGGCACCTCTTCTTTCAATGTTTCCGCCAGCAGACCCGGGGTTGATGTAGTCGTCATGATCTCATCTGCATACTGCTGGTGTTCCATAACCTGAATCAGGTTTTTTCCATGGGTATGGAATTGATTCATACCCAGTTCATCACGCACCCAGAGGTAAATTAACAGCGTGCATACCAACCCGGTAGTAAGGCCCAACAGGTTGATAAAGAAGTAGCCTTTTGCACGTAAAAAATTGCGGTAGATCAGAAGCAGGCTATGATAAATCATAAATGGAGGATATCGGTATTAAGCATAAGACTGATGACCATTTGAAATAGTTGCACAGAACAGGATTAAGTTTGAATCCCATACCGGGTACCAAAAAATATCCAGATGGTTACAAAAAAGGCCCGGATATTATCCGGGCCTTCTAATTTATTAATGATTTGGGTTATCCCAGGTAAGCTTTCAAAGTTTTGCTTCTTGAGCTGTGACGGAGTCGCCGTGTGGCTTTCTCCTTAATTTGCCTTACCCTTTCACGGGTCAGGTTGAATTTTTCGCCGATTTCCTCCAGCGTCATGGCATGTTCACCATTCAGACCGAAGTAATACGCTATGACATCAGACTCACGTTGTGTTAGTGTAGACAATGAACGTTGTACTTCCCTCCGAAGGGAATCAATCATCAAACCGGAATCCGGTGTTTCCTCTGATTCATTCTCCAGGACGTCAAGGAGTCCGTTTTCTTCTCCTTGCACAAATGGTGCATCAACAGATACATGGCGGCCTGACAACTTAAGTGTATCAATCACTTCTTCTGTCGTCACATCTAAAACTACCGCCAACTCTTCAGGAGACGGCTCGCGTTGGAATTTTTGCTCCAGTTCAGAGAAAGTTTTGGTGATCTTATTCAGTGATCCCACCCTGTTGAGGGGCAGACGCACAATGCGTGACTGCTCGGCAAGCGCCTGCATTATTGCCTGGCGAATCCACCAAACGGCGTAGGAGATGAATTTGAATCACCGTGTCTCGTCGAAGCGTTTGGCTGCTTTTATCAGCCCCACGTTTCCTTCATTAATGAGGTCACCGAGGGTCAACCCGTTATTCTGATATTGTTTGGCAACTGAAACGACAAATCGCAAATTGGCTTTAGTCAGCTTTTCCAGCGCCATCTGGTCGCCTTCCCTGATGCGGATAGCCAGTTTTACTTCCTCATCGGAGGTGATAAGGTCTACCTTTCCGATTTCCTGCAGATACTTATCCAGGGACTGGCTTTCCCTGTTGGTGATCTGTTTACTGATTTTTAGTTGTCTCATTAGGGTACAAAACGTGTTATGGGGAAATTAGTTCAATTTGTGGTTTTTCCCCCGTTTCCAACCGCAAATGTACAAAAAATGGCCGAAATTATGAATGGTATTTTGAGCATCATCCCTGACTTTTTGAACCGATTCCTTCATTGCTATGCCACCTGTCAATTCTTTAGATTTTAATACAATAGATACCCTATCTTCACCTTTCTAAAAATTACCAATATGCAAAAAGAGAAATCCCCTGCAATTTCCAGAAGGAAGTTTTTGGACAAATCAATTAAGGCTTCAGCCCTGACCACCCTTGCGCTAGCCGGATTCCCTTCCATTGTTCCGTCCACTGTTTTCGGCAAAAATGCCCCGAGCAACAGAATTAATGTTGGCGCTATTGGCAACGGAAGAATTTCAAGGACACATGATATTCCAGGTATATGGAAATTCGATTCTGCCCAGATAATGGCAGTATGCGATCTCGATTCAAACCGCGCTGAAGATGCCAGGGTACTGGTCAATAAATACTACACTGATAAAACCGGCAAAGCATTTGACGGGGTAAAGATGTACCTCAATTACAAAGAACTGCTCCAGAATAAAGATATCGATGCGGTGGTGATCAGCACTCCCGACCACTGGCATGCTTTGATTGCCATTGAGGCTGCAAAAGCCGGCAAACACATCTATCTGCAGAAACCCACATCCCTTACCATTTCTGAAGGACGGGCGCTCAGCACAGCGGTTCAAAAATCAGGTGTGACTTTTCAAATCGGCAGTCAGCAAAGGTCATCGACCCAATTTCGTTATGCTGCCGAACTGGTTCGCAATGGCCGCATCGGTCAATTGAAAAATGTGTATGTCGGACTTCCAGGTGATCCTTCCGGCGATGAAGAAAAGGAAATGCCGGTACCGAAAAATCTAAACTATGAAATGTGGCTGGGCTCCACCCCTGATGTATATTATACAGAGAAGAGAGTTCATCCCCAGGTAGGATACGACAGACCAGGATGGCTGAGATGTGAACAGTTTGGAGCAGGCATGATCACAGGGTGGGGTTCTCATCATATCGATTCAGCACATTGGGGAATGAACACAGAGTATACCGGACCGGTAGAAGTTTGGGGACATGCTGATTTTCCCAAGAGCGGACTATGGGATGTACATGGCATTTTTAAAACCGAAGCAATGTATGCCAATGGCGTGCACATGGTGGTGAGCAATGAACTGCCCAATGGAATAAAATTTGAAGGGACTGAAGGATGGATTTTTGT
>DAOMZK010000206.1:0-5117 GCA_035438035.1 Cyclobacteriaceae bacterium
CAATTTCATTCCGAATGAGATAGATACCAGAAAGAAAAGCAACAATAAAAATCAGCCATTCAGGTGCGATGGCATTAAATTCTATGCTATTCATTCTTTTGTAAATCGAAATGTTTTACAAAGGACCGGTCCAGGGGGTGCAAAGATCTTTTCTTTCGTGAGGGTGATGCTGTTCCGGGCGGCAAAGCGTTCCAGCAGGAGGCTATTATTTTTTGCAAAGCCGGTTTTATTGCAGCTGTTGAGATTTCATTTTCAGCAACAGCCTTGATTAGTGAAAGGGTCTCCAAATATTCACCGGGTTGTTCTATTGCAATTCCCGCCAGCTCATTTCCAGCCCGCAGCAATAATGTGCGCTGATGGATATCCAGTTGAACTGAATCCATTGCTGGGAGACTCCCCAGGTTCTGGAGTGCTTCACGAATGGCAGGATATTGGTTTGCCCTATTTGAACTGTAGCCAGATGACGTGTTCTTCAATTCTTCAAGGTCGCCTGTGAGGCGTTTTTCTTCCTTCAATGGCGGCGGATCAAAGCCATTGCGATGGACATAAACCCGGGAATCATTACTAATCTCCTGCAAAAGCTTAAGAATTCTATACTGGAAAGGCAGTGATTTGGCGGGTTCGTATAGTCTAAGCTGAAGCTCGGCATCCCACATCAGGGTAAGGGCTGCCTTGAGCCTGGTCTTTACAGATTGGACGAAGAATGTAGCCTCATCTTCGCTGTCATGTTTGTGCGTGTAAGCATCAATCGGGTTCGAGGACGATTCCGATTCATCGTGTCCATGGTCTTCAGCTTTCTGAGGTGTCTTTTCCTTCACCAGGTTGTGTTCATTTTCCTTGTCGTGGGTGTGTCCATACTTTTTGGTCACATCGGCTTCTTCGTCCTCCGAATCTTCCTCAGTAGCCCCGGGCACTACTGTCGATTCAAATTCCTCGCCAAGAAATTGCCCGTAGCGCAATCGGAGCACTTTCTGGTCATAGCCCAATTCATTGCTGCGAAAATTGAAACTCTCCTTGGTGACCTGTTTCTTCTTTTTCTCAGCCAACAGTTTTTCCGTATCGATAATAATCTGGCGTTGACTCCGGAAATATTCAGGCATAAGATCAACACCCATCCCCGAATCGAATCCACTGACTTCCCGAACAGTGTCGATTAGCGCAATGAACCAGGTTTCCGTTCGTGCATGATTGGCTTCGGGAATTTTGTTGTCGAAGGCTTCAATATAAAAGTAAAGTTCGTCACCCGGAGTCATCCCCAGTTTATGAAAGTCTATCGTACGACTGGCCTGAACCTTTCTACCCTGTATATTGGGAGGAGAATCAAATGCCAATTTTTCCTCACGGAATTTTACCGACTCACCAGAACCTTTGCTTACCGTGGCGATAATATGAGCATTGGACAATCCATAGTCATCCGATAGTACGGCATCGAATTTTATATGTTGAACTTCATCAAGTGAATATTCAGAGAACTGGGCCAGGTCATCAATTTTAATTGTTGGATGTTGATCCCGGATCACATCAATTTTAAAATAGTGGGATGACTTCCTCACGCCTTTGTTATCCACCCAGTGCAAACTGTAGAATCTCTTTTCTTCAATTTTTCTTGTGCATTCCCATCCAGTTCCCTTTTCCTGAAGTCGGATGGTGTCGCCTGATGAGAGAATCAAACTTGCCTTCACAGGCTTTTGAGTAAACTGAACAGTCCAGACAACCGTGCTGGATTCCGGCACGGATAGATTGAACTCACTTTTTTGAATAGCGAGTAACCCGGTGTATGCTGGAGGAATAATCTTTACCGACACTGAAGATATTGCTATCGGTTGATCGATAGTTGGCTGAGCAGTGGCAGCTTCATTTATTGACAACCCTGTTCCGGGATATGATGCAATTGAAAAATTAAGCCGGGTTATAACCAACGATGCGACCGCTCCGAATATCAATGCACCAACTGCCAGGTTCAACCTGTGGGGCAGATTGATGTTCCTCCTCAGTGATTCGAGTTTGGCAGCAACTCTTTGTTTTTGAACTTGTTGAAGCAGGGTGAGGGCATGGTCATCCTCGATGAGAAGGTCGGCACTTTCCTCAAGATCTTTGTGTTGACTGTTGAGATAAGAGGTGATAGATGATTTTTTAAATTTGAATAGACCAAGTTGTGCAACCCTGACAATGAAAAGTACAACACCTACGCTGAAAGGGATAATGATTTTAGCCAACACGGAATAACCCATTGCGTGGAACAAAGCCACCATAAGTAGTGAGCCGCCAGTTGCTAAAAACACGGTTTCGGTCAAGCGCAGCAGGAGATACCGGCTTCGCAATTTTTCAATGGAGAATCGTATTTGTTCCTGGCTCATTGATTGCGGTGATGTGAAATGATTCTCTCAAACAAAATCACAAATACGATAAGCGTCATCAGTAATGAATCCACGTTTTTGGTGAAGGCTGCAGCCTGAACAGGTCCCTTGTTTTTAGAAGCGGCAGCGGACCATAGCATTTTACCATCCATGGACCTTCTATCCTGAAGAGCTGCTCTTTTCCAGGACTCCAACGCCGGGAACAACATTTGCGCCAGTTGAAGGGATAAGTTTGCTTTTAAGGCAATACCTTCCGTTAGTCTGTGGGTTAATTGCCATTGACCGGCACCGGATTGAACAAGCAATGACACTGATGGATTCTCTTTTAAAATTACACGGTTATCGGTTGATATATTTTGTGAATCAGATCCGATCTGAAATATCCAGTCATACTTGCTTAGAATGGGTTTTGAATCGATTACGAGATGCCATTGTGGAAGAGCATCTTGAAGCGATGCCAGTGCAGCGCGGAGCACATTTACATCGCGACTGAATGCATCCCTGGATGAAAGCAATATCCTTAACGTATCGGCGGGAAAGGATGCAACAGAGTCAGTCCCATTTGGAAATTTGAAATATTGGTCACTTGCATCGGTGACCGAAGACGTTTCAAAGTAAGTGCCTGACTCCCCGCTATATCCTGCTCTGACTATGGCTATATTGTCCTTGAAGATTGTGCTTTGAACCGGAAATTTAGATGGTAAATTATCACAGGCTATCCATTGAATTTCTGATGGTAATGACAGCCTGGTCCCTTTGAATAATTCCTGCCGGTTATAAGAAAATACCACGGCACTAGTCAGTCCTTGTGACTGCAATAGCTCAATTAATTCCCAATAGCTCACAATAGGTTTGACATTATTGCTGTCTGATAATGCTGAAAAATTGCTCGAAAGAAAATGAGTTTCATAACCAGTAAGCTGAAGGCTGTCAAATACCGGCTGCAATTTCTTATTTCTTTCCAGTCCTTTTTCAATCAGCAACCACTTTTTCTGCGCGCCTGATGAGCTTGTCCATTGTAAACCGCTTACGTAACATACTAGTAACGTAAGGGCTATTAATCGAAGGATGAGCAGGAGTATTTCATTGAGCCGGATACTGATGGATTGCCTTGTGTTGGATTCTACCAGATGCCGCAGGCTGCCGAGATAAATAACTTTGCCCTCCTTGCGACTCAATAAGTGTATGGCTATTGGCAACGATAGAGCAGTGAGACCCCAGAGGAATTCAGGATGAGCAAAGGAAATCATCGCACGAGACTTTTACGCACTTTAAGAAAATCCCTCAAAACATTTTCAACCGGTTCATCCATGACGACCAATTGGTAATTGATTTTCTTCTCCAGCATCCAGTCGCGGGAGACTTCAATCCAGTCCTTCATGTGGCTCGCATACGTCTTTTGTTGGATTTGTGTATCGACTTTAAGCCGTTGACCCGTTTCCAGATCTTCGAAAGTGAAAGCGCCGGGATAAGTGAGGTCAGCTTCATTTTTCCCCATAAGGTGAAAGACAATGACTTCATTCCGCGGGGTCTTGAGCCTGGAGATAAAATGCTGGAGGTCATTGTTATCATCATACAGATCGGTGATAAACACAATCATCTCCTTGCTGTGATGATTGTAGAGATGCTCGAGTCCGTTATTCTTCTTCCATGTGCTTTCACTTTTTACATTCACCAATTCATTGAGGAAGCGCATGAACTGCTGTTGTTCGAAACGTGGCCTGACAACGCCGATGTGATTATTGTTTACCGTGAACAATCCGATAGTGTCGCTCTGCTTTCTTGCCAGGAAGGCAAGAGCGGCAATCAGCATCTTTGCATATTGAAGTTTGCTGACCCCCTCTGATTCAATGTATGCCATGGAATTACTGGCGTCCAGCATGAACTTGACCGTGATGTTGGTCTCGATTTCTGCCTGCTTGATAAAGTACCGCTCTGACCGTGCATACATTTTCCAATCGAGCTGACGCAGATCATCTCCGGGTTCGTAGCTCCTGTATTGACTGAATTCCTGCCCGGCGCCCATAGACTGACTCTTATTACTTCCGCTCATGAATCCCTCGACAATAATTCTGGCCACGAGTTCCAGACCATTGACGGTATTCAGAACTTCCGGTTTAAGCAGTTCTTTGAGCTGTTGGTTCATATCATATCTTGTTGCTTCGTGCAGAATTCAATCCGCTTCCCAGCAACCGTTTTGTAATTTCATCAGGCGTTATGCCATCAGCTTCTGCCCTGAAGTTCATCAGGATACGATGGCGCAATACCGGATAGGCGACATGTTCAAGATCTTCGCGTGTAACTGCAAACCGTCCGTGCAACAGCGCCCTCGCCTTGGCGGTAAGAATCATCGCCTGGCCTGCACGAGGCCCTGCTCCCCAGCGCACAAAATCTTTTACAAACTTGTTTTCACTTTCTGCCGGACGGGTAGAACGAATCAAATCGCTTACTATGTCAACCATGTCATCACTGATGTGTATTTCACGCACCAGCCGCTGCGCATCCAGAATGGATTTTCCCGAAAGGACTTTGTTGACCTGAGCCTTGATTTTGCCGGTGGTACTTTTAAGAATGGAGCGCTCTTCTTCTGAAGTGGGATAGTTGATACGTATGTAGAGCAAAAAGCGATCGAGTTGTGCTTCCGGAAGCGGAAATGTACCAGCCTGTTCGATCGGATTCTGCGTAGCCAGAATAAAGAAAGGTCTGTCGAGCGGGTAGGTTGTACCCGCATAGGTCACTTCAAATTCCTGCATGGCCTCC
>DAOMZK010000207.1:0-5096 GCA_035438035.1 Cyclobacteriaceae bacterium
AATTGAAAATGCCGGCTCCATCTTCCTGGGTTCGTATTCACCGGAGGCGGTAGGCGACTATGCATCGGGCACCAATCACACATTGCCCACCAATGGCTATGCAAAAGCTTACAGCGGAGTTTCACTGGAAAGTTTTACAAAGACCATCACCTATCAAAAGCTCACTGCGGAAGGCTTGAAAGCACTGGGACCTTCTGTTGAAATCATGGCTGAGGCGGAGCGATTACAGGGTCATGCGAAGGCGGTTTCCATTCGCTTAAAGAAATTGAAATGAAAGCTGCTGATATTATAACGCTGGCGAGGCAAAATGTAAAGCGCTTAAAGCCCTACTCCTCAGCCCGCGATGACTTTGAGGGTACGGCCTCCGTATTTCTGGATGCGAATGAAAACCCCTATCCGAATAATTACAACCGATATCCCGACCCACATCAGAAAGAATTAAAGAAGGCGATTTCAAAAATCAAGGGAGTTGCCCCAAATTGTATCTTTCTGGGTAATGGCAGCGATGAAGCCATTGATTTATTGTACCGGGTATTCTGTGAGCCAGGTTGCGATGAAGTCATCATCCCCCAGCCCACGTATGGAATGTATGCTGTGAGTGCGGAAGTAAATAATGTAAAAATTATTCCCACTCAGCTCACACCATCCTTTAATGTGGACCCCGCGGTATTGAAGTCTGCGACACCTCAAACTAAAATGGTATTTCTCTGCAGTCCGAATAATCCTTCTGGGAATCTCTTGTCAGTCTTAGCAATCGAAAATATCCTGAATAACTTTTCAGGACTGGTGATTGTAGATGAGGCTTACATCGATTTCACCGATTCAAAAAGCTGGGCCGAGCGATTGGCTGAATTCCCCAACCTGGTTGTACTCCAGACCTTTTCCAAAGCCTGGGGACTCGCGGGATTGAGACTGGGGATGTGTTTTGCTAACGAAGTCGTCATTCAACTCATCAATAAAATCAAACCACCCTACAACATCAATGCTTATTCCCAGTCTGAAACGCTGAAGGCCATCATCAGTGGTGAAGCACTAAAAAATCAATGGGTGAAGGATATTCGCAACCAAAGGGAAATTCTTAAAAAATCTTTATCCGGAATAAAATCCATAAAAAACATTCACCCTACAGACGCCAACTTTCTGCTGGTGGAAGTAGCCGATGCCAGGGGAGTCTACAAGGCCCTGATCAATGGAGGAATTGTAGTGCGTGACCGCTCCAATGTGATCCTTTGTGACAATTGCCTCCGGATCACCGTAGGCACTCCCGAAGAAAATCAAAAATTAATCCAAGCGCTAGAAGCCATATGAAACGTGTTTTATTTATTGACCGTGATGGTGTTCTGATCATCGAACCGCCGGACGAACAAATCGACAGTCTTGAAAAGCTGGAATTCTATCCCGGTGTCTTTTCCGGATTGGGAAAAATCGCACGTGCAGGGAATTTTGAATTGGTAATGGTGACGAACCAGGATGGCTTGGGTACACCTTCATTTCCAGAAGATACTTTCTGGCCGGCACATAACAAGCTGATGAAGGCATTGGAGAATGAAGGGATTCGATTTGGTGATGTTTTCATTGATCGTTCATTTGAAAAAGAAAATAAGCCCACGCGTAAACCCGGAACCGGTATGCTCACCTCCTACCTGAAAGGTGATTATGATCTTGCCAATTCCTATGTCATCGGGGACAGGATCACGGACATCATGCTGGCAAAAAACCTGGGTGCGAAAGGAATACTGCTGGGTCCTCCGAATAAAATTGAAGAAATAAAAGCAAAAGGATTGACAGCAAACTGCAGCCTGGTCACACAGTCGTGGGATGAGATTAGTGCATGTATAGGGCCTTCCAGAAAAAGCAGCATTCACCGCAAAACAAAGGAAACAGACATTGCTATTGAACTGAACCTCGACGGTACCGGACAAGGATCATTCAGTACAGGCCTCGGCTTTTTCGATCACATGCTGGATCAGCTGGCGCGTCATGGCAAACTGGATTTGAATGTTAAAGTCTCCGGCGATCTGCACATCGACGAACATCATACCATCGAAGACACTGCACTCGCACTGGGAGAAGCATTCTCCAAAGCCCTCGGCGACAAGCGTGGTATTGAACGTTATGGATTTTGCCTGCCCATGGATGATTGCCTGGCACAGGTGGCCATTGATTTTGGCGGACGCCCCTGGATGGTGTGGGAGGCAGAGTTCAAACGCGAAAAGATCGGTGAGATGCCCACGGAGATGTTTTTTCACTTTTTCAAATCATTTTCCGATGCTGCGAAATGCAATTTGAACATCAAAGCGGAAGGTACGAATGAGCATCATAAGATTGAATCGATTTTTAAAGCCTTTGCGAAAGTGATCCGGGCTGCCGTAAGGAATGATGGCAGTGGGGAGTTGCCGAGTACGAAGGGAATGCTATGATGTACGATATACGAAAATGAAACTCGCGGTCATCAAATACAACGCCGGCAACATCCGCTCCGTCGCCTACGCGCTCGAACGGCTGCAAGTTAGTTTTGACATTACTGATTCCCCAGAAGCCATCAGCGCGGCCGACAAAGTCATCTTCCCTGGCGTGGGTGAAGCCAGCAGCACGATGAAATATTTGAAAGCACATAAGCTGGACGAAGTCATCAGAAGTCTGAAACAGCCAACCCTTGGCATCTGCCTGGGCATGCAGCTCATGTGTGCGCACTCGGAAGAAAATGATACAAAATGTTTGGGGATATTTGATGAAAAAGTTCTCCTATTCAGGAGTGACGACCTGAAAATCCCCCACATGGGATGGAATTCACTGGAAAAAGTCGGAGGATGGCTGAGTCCCAAACTGGAAAATAAATACGCATACTTTGTGCATAGCTATTATGTTCCCTTATCTTCACATACGGTAGCACAAACAGAATATGGAATTTCCTTTGCCTCTGCTCTCCGGAAAGATAATTTCTATGCCGTTCAATTTCATCCGGAAAAATCAGCTGAAATTGGTGTGATGGTCCTACAAAATTTTCTCAATCAATAGTTCATGCGCGTCATTCCAGCGATCGATATCATTGGCGGCAAATGCGTACGCCTGACACAGGGTGACTACGGCAAGATGAAAGTCTACCGCGAAGATCCCGTCGAAGTGGCGAAAGAGTTTGAAGATGCCGACCTTGAGTATCTCCACCTGGTGGATCTCGATGGTGCAAAAAAGGGTAAAGTTGTCAATTGGAAGATCATTGAATCCATCCAGGCCAAGACCGCCCTCAAGGTTGATTTCGGCGGCGGTGTAAAGACCGAGGCTGAAGTAGAAGAACTGCTCGAAATGGGCGTTGAGCAAATCAATATCGGCACATTGGCCCTGCAAAAACCGGAAGTCTTCATTGAATGGATCAAAAAATACGGCAGCGATAATTTTATCCTCAGTGCTGATGTTAAAAATGAAAAAGTGCAATTGAGTGGATGGGTACAAGCTACGGATACTTCCATCTATGACCTCACCGCCAGATTTCAGGAGGCAGGATTGCAATACATCACCTGCACGGATATCAATACGGACGGTATGCTGCAGGGACCCAACTTCGGCTTGTATAAAAAGCTAAAGAAAAAATTCCCTAACCTGAAAATTGTAGCGAGTGGCGGTATCACCTCACTGGACGACCTCGAAGAACTCAAGTATATCAAAGTGTATGGCGCCATCGTCGGCAAGGCGATCTACGAACACAAAATCAAATTATCCGAGCTTAAAACCATCTGATTGCAGACTGACATGCTCACCAAGCGAATCATTCCTTGCCTCGACATCAAGAACGGCCGAACCGTCAAGGGTACGAACTTTGTCGAGTTGCGCGATGCCGGTGACCCGGTGGAACTGGCCGCCCGCTATGCAGAGGAAGGGGCAGATGAATTGGTATTCCTTGACATCAGCGCTACACTGGAAGAGCGCAAGACTTTCGCCTCGCTGGTAAAAGATATTGCCCGCCACATCAACATACCCTTTACTGTGGGCGGTGGCATCAGCGATATCAAAGACGTGGCTCCGCTCCTGGACGCCGGCGCAGACAAGGTGAGTATTAACTCTGCCGCGGTGAAAAATCCCGGTCTAATCGACCTTCTGTCAAGGGAATTCGGATCGCAGTTCCTGGTACTCGCTATCGACGCCAGGAAAATTGACAACCAATGGGTGGTCCATACCCATGGAGGCACGCGCCCCACGGAGAGAAAATTATTCTCATGGGCAAAAGAAGGCCAGCAGCGCGGTGCAGGAGAAATACTCTTTACCAGCATGGACCACGACGGAACAAAAAATGGTTTTGCCATCGATCCCCTGGTTAAATTGAATCAGCTGTTGAGCATTCCCGTCATCGCCTCAGGCGGCGCGGGACGCAAGGAAGATTTTCTAGAAGTATTCACCCTGGGAAAAGCGGATGCCGCACTGGCCGCCAGCATTTTCCATTTTAATGAAGTCCCCATCCCAGCACTTAAAGTTTATCTCGATCACTATCACATCCCCATTCGCTATGCCCCCAGAACTGAATTACAGCAAACTTAACGGACTCATCCCCTGTGTTATTCAGGACAATGACACAGATAAAGTACTCATGCTCGGCTTCATGAATGAAGAGGCGCTGACAAAAACCAAAGCTGAGAAACGGATTACGTTTTTTAGTCGATCCAAGTTGCGACTTTGGACAAAAGGTGAATCTTCGGGAAACTTTCTTGAATTGGTCAGCATACATCCCGATTGCGACAATGATACTTTATTAATTAAGGCAAAGCCAAGAGGTCCTGTCTGTCACACCGGTGCAGACACCTGCTTTCAAGAGAAAAACAAGAAGAATGGATTGGGCTTTCTTGAAGCGGTAATTGATGAACGTAAAAAAAATCCCAAACCGGGCTCTTATACCAACCGCCTGCTCGACAGCGGCATGAATAAAGTAGCACAAAAAGTTGGTGAAGAAGCCGTCGAACTGGTTATCGAAGCCAAAGACAACGACCGCGAGAAATTTCTGAATGAAAGTGCTGACCTGATGTACCACTTTCTGGTACTGCTGAGCGCGAAGGGAGTAACGTTGAATGAGGTGATCGGAGTGCTGAAAGGAAGACACGAAGAGTGAC
>DAOMZK010000208.1:0-5073 GCA_035438035.1 Cyclobacteriaceae bacterium
CGGATTTTTAAAATCTCCGAGTGAGAGATCTTTGGTGAGAAAATTATGTACAGCATGACCACCTTCGTGCATGATCGTGGTCATGTCGCGCATAGTCGAGGTGGCATTCATGAAAATAAACGGCACTCCTATTTCTGCCAGCGGGTAGTTGTATCCACCCGGCGCTTTTCCTTTCCTGGACTCGAGGTCGAGATGTCCCATCTCCTGCATAATGCGCAGACATTGTCCGAGGAAGGGATCGAGGCGGTTAAAACATTCAATGGATTTTTCTGTCAGATCTTTTCCTCCGTCAAAAGCCTTCAGCGGGGCGCGGCCTTCTGTGTCTACGGCTTTGTCCCAGGGCCTCAATACATCCCCGTTGAGTTTTTCCTTTCTCACTTCAGCCAGCTCCTCCAGCACAGGCACTACTTCAGATGAAATGGCATCATGGAAATCAAAACAATCCTTGGGCGTATAATCGAATCGCCCATAGGATTTAAACATGTAGTCACGGAAATTCTGAAACCCCGCATTGGTGGCCACCTTGTGACGCAACCGAATCAGCTTTGAATAGAGGTCATCCAATGCTTGCTTGTCCTGCAATCTGCGCTTACTGATCTTTTGATAGACTTCTTCCCGAACCGTTCGGTCTGTCTCGAGCAGCATCACTGACGCTTGTTGCAATGTGAGTTCCTGTTCCTTCCATTGAATCGTCATTGCACCGGAGAGCTGTGCGTATTTCTGCGTCTCCGTGTTGATTTCCGTATAGAGTGGCACGTTCTCTTCTCTGAAAATCTCGATGTCCTTTTTAAGGTTGCGGATGAGAATATCGAATCCTGTTTCCTTCGAAAGAACAGCCAGGTATTCTGACGCTGCTGCTTTCTTGTTGAGTTGATCAGAGACCGGCGCTATCTGGGGTTGAATGTTTTGAATAAAATCCTGGTAGCGTTCACTGTATTCCTTGTTGTCCGTGTAACATGTCATGCGAATGTAACGCCATCCCAGGTCTTCACTGATCGCAGATTCCAGTTCACTCCTGTCTCGAAACCAGTCTTTCAGGTTTTGAGCCGAGGTGATTGGCCGGACGAGGAGGTCATCAAAGTAGGGTTTTAGTTCTTGCCAGGTGGTAACGAGAAAAGATTCTTTAAGAAATATTCTTTTGGGACGTTGGGGGATTTCTGGTGGTGAAGGCATAAAATCGATTTCTATATTTAGTATATGGCGTAAAAATAGTTTCTATTCAGACAATGACAACATTGAAACAGCATCTGCAAGGCTAAAACACAAGAATACATTTCCCGCGGATTGCGCTGATTAATGTTCATTCACTGTTGTATTAGTCGGTATAAATCCGCGTACTCAATCTGCGAAATCTGCAGGAAATGCATTTAAATATCTATTCGAAACCATTATCCTCCTCAATCGTATCAACGAAATGATCCTCCATCAATTTCCCAATTTGCAATGGCTGAAGGCCCAGGCCGCTTCGCAATTTGCGGACCGCCAGGGGGTTGGAGGAATAAAGCTAATGAAGCCAGGCTGGCCTACCGTAGTACTCAATACCCGCGCTTCTGCCGTGGTGCGTGACAATATCCAGGGACCGCTCTCCATTTTTACTAACCTTTCAGGATCCAGTGAAGTGAAAGTGGATAAGAAAAGGGTGAGTGTCAGTTCGGATAATTTCTTCATTTCCAATGCAGGTCAAAATTATTCTCTTGAACTCAGTGGGAAATCAACCACTGAAACATTCAACATCCATTTCGGTGAGGATTTCAGTCAGAATGCCATTCCAAACATTTTGACATCAAAGAAAGATATTCTTGAAAATCCGGAGCTCAAGGAAGGTTTCGGATTTTACAACCGCATAATACCCATCGATGAGACTTTCAAAAAAATTGTAAACGCTATCAGGGAATGTGGAAACGATACCCTACTGCTTGAGGTGCAGTTATTCGAATTGTTGAAATTGATTTTATTGAAAGAAAAGAATGTGAAAGAAGCCAGGGAACGGTTCCCTTCCATCAAATCATCAACGAAAACAGAAATTCTCAGGCGTCTACTCACTTCAACAGATTATCTCTATACGTATTACGACAAGAATCCAGGACTGGATGAACTGGCGGCCATCAGTTGTTTTTCCAAATTTCATTTTCTGAGACTTTTTAAAATCGCCTACGAACAGACTCCTCACCAGTTCATTATTGCCTTGAAGATAAAAAAGGCCGCGGAACTGTTGCAAAGAACAAATGATGATGTAAGGGCTATTGCGGATGCAGTGGGCTTCGAAAATTCAAGCAGTTTCAGCAGAACTTTTTATAAAGAGATGGGATACTACCCATCCCATTACCGGGAAATGGTGAAGGGTTAACAACAGGAATTCTTTACCGGAGAGGTCGAAGAAAATACAGAAACCTTTAGTGGTGAGAGGTAAGAAGTAAATCAGTAAGTAACCAAATCAACAGAAACCGCGATAAGCCAAGCCCAAGACCCAAAACCCAGTACCTATTAAATTCAATCCACCACCTCATACAGCTTCACTGGCTCTCGCTTGTTTTTCAAAATCACCTCCCCTTTCTCCCTACAATTAAAGGATTCTTTTACCGCCAGGTAAGCCTTTTCAGTAATCAGTATTTGTCCAGGCTCGGCCACACCCTGAAGACGCTGAGCCGTATTCACAACATCCCCGATCACGGTATAGTCAAGTCGTTTCAAACTTGCCGAGCCGATATTGCCGGAGATCATCTCTCCTGAATTGATTCCTATCGCCAGCTTGGGGAGGAAGTTGTCCCCGTTATCCTTGCCCGAAAGACTTTCAATCTTTTTTCTCAAAGCAATGGCTGCGTCGATAGCACGGTCAAGATGAAACTCTCCTCGAAATACCGCCATGATGGCATCACCCATGAACTTGTCAATATATCCACCCTGGGCAATGATTTCCGGCACCATCAGATCAAAATACCTATTCAACAACTTCACTACAGTATCGGGTGATTCATGCTCGGAAATTTTTGTGAAACTGCAGATATCGATAAAGGCAACCGTGGCTTCAACGGTTTCATTTTCCATAAGCGCAGACTCAAAGGCCCGGCTACCCATAAAATTGAGCACCGTCTCGTCGACGTACATTCTCAGGATATTGTTTTCCTTGATCGCCTTGAGTGTCTGCCGGACTTGAATGGTATACTCCAATGTTTTTTGCACAGTCAAGTCGAGGTCTTCAAAATTGACAGGCTTGGTGACAAAATCAAAAGCACCGCGGTTCATGGCCATCCGGATATTGTCCATGTCACCATAGGCCGAAACGATTACTGCTTTTACCAGTGAATTGGATTCCTTCAGTTTGGTCAACAGAGTCAAGCCATCCATTACCAGCATGTTGATGTCGCACAGCATGACATCGGCATCGGGATGCTGCAGCAGTTTTTCGAGTGCATCTTCCCCGTTGACGGCGAAGACAAACTCATAATCCTTGTTCCGTATCTTTTGTCGGAATTTTTGCTTGATGAGCATTTCCATGTCGACCTCATCGTCGACCACCAGAATCTTGGCCATCAGTTCGCTATTTTTAATTTTTCTTTAAGAAGATTAAAATCAACCGGTTTGGTGAGAAAGTCATCGGCTCCGAGTCGTATAGCGGTATCATAGTTCTCCTTATCACCATAAGCTGTCACCATCATGACCATAGGCGGAGGTGTCTTGTATTTTTGCTTGATCTGCTCCAACAGTTCCAGGCCGCTCATGCCCGGCATATTGATATCCGAAAGGATCAGAATAGCCTGGTGGTTGCCGTTCAGGTACGAGATGGCCTCTTCCCCGGAAAACGCGAAGGCAAATTCCACCTGCTTGTCACGGATCTCTTTTCTAAAGCGCTGTTCAAACAGAAGTTGCATATCCTTTTCATCGTCGACCACCAGTATTTTCATATTTCTTATTTTCTGTTTTTACAATTCAGCTGATCGGCAAAGTAATAATAAACTCAGCAAATTCCCCCTCCTTCGTTTCAACTTTCAATTGTCCGCCGTAGGTTTTAGTGACAATTTCATAGCTCATACTTAGTCCCAAACCCGTTCCTTGCCCGGTCGGTTTGGTTGTGAAAAAAGGTTGAAAGATTTTGTCTTTGATATGGCCCGGTATTCCATTGCCGTTATCTTTTACCGCTATAATGAGCTTCCCATCCATTTTTCTCGTAGACACAATGACTGTTGGTTCGTATCCTGGTCGCCCTGCAGATTGGCTGTCCGGTTGTTGTTTACTTTTCTCTGTGACTGCGTAGAATGCATTAGTTATCAGGTTGAGGATCACTCTTCCGATGTCCTGAGGAATGATATTGATGTTGCCAATGGTCGAATCAAAATCTGTATGCATTGTTGCTGTGAATGATTTGTCCTTCGCGCGTATGCCATGGTAGGCCAGGCGCAGATATTCATCCGCAAGGGCGTTGATGTCAGTAGATTCTTTCACCCCGCTGCTAGTGCGGCTGTGCTGGAGCATACCCTTCACGATACCATCGGCACGTTTGCCATGTAATACAATCTTTCGTTCATTCTCATCAATACTGCTTGCAATAGATTTAGCTGATTCATAATCGCCCTTTGACAGCGCTTCTTTCATTTCACCAATCAGTTCTGTATTTATTTCCGAAAAGTTATTGACAAAGTTCAGTGGGTTTTGGATTTCGTGGGCGATGCCGGCAGTGAGTTCACCCAGGGAAGCCATTTTTTCGGATTGGATAAGTTGGGATTGGGTGGCTTTGAGTTGGTCATAAGCCCTTTCAATATTCTTTTTTGCCTTCTGCTTTGTTCTGCTATTTCGGTACAAAAAGAAAGCAATCACCACGAGTGTGAAGGTACTGCCCAACAGAATATTCGTCCTTAGCTGAGCTTGGACTTCCTTTGTGGCTGTCTCAATTTCATTTAGACGCTGCTGCTCATCAAAATCAATGTTCTGAAACTGCTGGGCTTGTTTTGCATTGAAGGTTTCCTTGTTGATCTGAATAATCAATGATTGGTATTTGACTGTACTGTCAGCGTTTGATTTCTCGTAGATTTCAACGAGTGCTGAATAGCAACGCAAGCGAAGATCAGGGGCATTCAA
>DAOMZK010000209.1:0-5072 GCA_035438035.1 Cyclobacteriaceae bacterium
TGCGCCGCCAGCGTCTGTATGATGGGTTCAAGATTGTCTTTGTAGAAAACCGAGATGAGGGCGCGTGATATTTTTCGGGTGGACATGGCAGAAAATTGAAAGGCAAAAGTAACGAGTCAAATTGAGGATATGTTGGATCGGATGAATTAATATGCGGGCTCAGGAAATGGTAAAATCATCGGCGTCAAGGTAGGCAGGGAATTTTTTTCGATGATCTGAAAGTGTGCCCGCACTCAGGCTGACCGTTGTAATAATTTCTGATTCATCAGCAGCATACACTGTCTCTCCTTTGGGGCCAAGAATGGCTGAATGCCCGTTGTAAGCAATGCCCAGCCCATCATCACCCGTGCGATTTACACCCACCACATACGACAGGTTTTCAATGGCGCGTGCCTTTAATAAAGTATCCCAGGCAAGAACACGCGCTTTGGGCCAGTTGGCTACATAGATCAAAATGTCATACTTCATTCTGCCATTGGCTTTATCCCATTGGTTTCTGCTCCAAACCGGGAACCGGAGATCATAGCACACCAGTGGGCAAATATTCCAGCCTTTCCAGCTTGATGTAAGTCTCTTACTGCCAGCAGAATACGTATCATTTTCATTCGCCATCCGAAAAAGATGGCGTTTGTCGTAGGTGTACAATTTTCCTCCCGGTTCCATCCAAACCAACCGGTTAAAGAACCTTCCATTTTCAGTGGCAATGAAACTTCCGAGCAGAAGCGCGCCGGTTTGATCGGCCATCATCTTCATCCATTTGGTGGTCTGCAGGTTCATGGCTTCGGCGTTGGTCTTTGCATTCATCGAAAAACCGGTCGTGAACATTTCTGGAAGAACGATGACATCGGTCTGATTTTTGATTCCACGGATCTTTTCCTCAAACATGGCCAGGTTGGCCACAATGTTTTCCCAATGGAGGGAGGATTGGATGATGGTAACAGAAAGATCTTGCATAGAATGGACTTAAAATTTTCTCAATATTTCCCCTGCACGCTCCAACGTCTCATCGCTTTTTGCAAAACAAAAGCGCAGCAAATGATGGTCTGATTTGTCTTTGTAAAATACCGATACCGGAATGGATGCCACTTTATGCTCTTTGGTCAGCCAGGTAGCCATATCAATATCTGATTTCCCGGAAATTCCTTCATACGAAACCACCTGAAAATAGCTCCCGTGGCAGGGTAGGGGCCGGAAAGATGATCCTTTGATTAAGTCAAGAAAGAAATCCCGTTTTTTCTGAAAGAAGCCACCAAGGTGCTTATAATTTTCAGGATGCGTCAGATATTCTGCGAGTGCCAGTTGAACCGGCGTATTGACACTGAAAGTAACGAATTGATGGGCCTTCCTGATTTCAGTGGTGAGGTATTCGGGGGCAACGGTATATCCGGTTTTCCATCCTGTGGCATGAAATGTTTTCCCAAATGAAAAGACAGCCACACTCTGTTCTGCCAGTGCAGGATAACGCAGCACACTTTGATGCACCTCGTTATGAAAAATAATACGTTCATACACTTCATCACTCAACACAATAATTTCATTTTGAATGGCAATTTCTTGCAGCGTCATCAAATCCCTTTCTGTCAATACAGCACCGCTCGGATTGTGCGGTGTATTGATCATGATCATTTTTGTGCGCGGAGTGATTTTTGATTTCACCTTGGCCCAGTCGATTTTGAAATCCGGCGGATGCAAATTGAGATGCACGGGCTTCCCTCCGTTTAGTATCACAGAAGGGGCATAAGAATCATAGGAGGGATCGAAAATAATGACTTCATCTTCCGGGTGAACCAATGCAGCGATGGTCGCAAATATCCCCTCTGTTGCACCAGAAGTGATGGTAATGTCTGTCTCAGGGCTAACCACACGCTGAAATGAGCTCAGCACTACATTCGCAATAGCGCTGCGAAGAAGTGGAGTACCGGGCATGGGAGCATACTGATTGTGACCTTCTTTCATTTTGGTATGAATGAGTTCAACCAGTGATGGTGAAACGGGGAAATCAGGAAATCCCTGCGAGAGGTTAATGGCGCCATGTTCGAGGGCCATGCGTGACATGACCGTGAAAATAGAGGTTCCGGTTTCGGGAAGACGGGATTGGATTTTCAAACGGTTGGAGATTTCGGGTGGCGATATGTTCCGCCGTCAAAGTTATCGAATCATACGCAAACGGGGTATCGACAATTTGCCCCGGACGATTAACTTGCGCTCATGTTTATCGAACCGCATTTGGGTAATAAGGACGGCGCTCCCCGTTCGGGCTGGATTGAAGTGGTATGCGGTTGTATGTTTTCGGGAAAGACTGAGGAACTTATTCGACGTTTGAACCGCGCGTTAATTGCCAAACAGCATGTGGAAATATTCAAACCCTCCATTGACAAGCGTTACCACGAAATAAAAATTGTTTCTCATGCTGAGCGTGAAATCCGTTCGACACCGGTCAACTTTGCCAATGATATCTTGCTGCTGGCGGGCGACTGTGATGTGGTGGGCATTGATGAAGCACAGTTTTTTGATGACGCCATCGTGGACGTTTGCAACCAGTTGGCCAATGCGGGCAAACGCGTGATTGTCGCCGGGCTTGATATGGATTTTGAAGGAAGACCATTTGGACCGATGCCCAATCTTCTTGCTGTTGCTGAATTTGTTACCAAAGTTCACGCCATTTGCGTGCAAACCGGAGAATTGGCTTCTTATTCTTTCAGACTTGCGGAAAACAAGGGACAAGTGCTGATTGGAGAAAAAGATAAATATGAAGCCCGAAGTCGAAGGGCTTTTGTAGATGGAATGAAGGGGAGGAAATAGATTGCTGGGCAGATGGTTTGCTGGTTAGTCTCCCAATTAACTGAAATTGATAATGATTCGATTGTGTTGCGAGCGCCTTGCCTCCCTGCAACCTGTAACTTGCACCCTGTACGCTGATCCCCATGCTACATAAAACACGAGGCATAGTTTTTCGATTCACCAAGTACAGTGAGACTTCGATCATCGTTACGATCTTCACTGAACTATTTGGCTTGCAGACCTACATTGTCAATGGGGTAAGGAGCAAGTCTTCGAAAAATAAAATGGCACTGTTCCAGCCACTGACTTTACTCGATCTGGTCGTGTACCATCGCGAGAATGCTGATATTTTACGTATCAAGGAGGCCAGGTGTTTCTACCCTTACCAATCCTTTCATCACGATATCAAAAAATCAACAATAGCACTTTTTCTCAGCGAATTACTGAACCGGTCAGTTAAGGATCAAAGTCATGCGGAGGAGATAGGTGAATTTATAATCAATTCTCTTATAGCCCTTGATCAGATGGAGTCCACGGAGAATTTTCATCTCATTTTTCTGTTGAAATTAAGTCGCTTTCTGGGATTTGGCCCGCAGTCGCTGTCTGATCTCCCGGAAGCATGGATGTTGAGTGAGACGGAGGCTGGCTTGTTGACACAGTTATTGGAAGCAGAATTGGATAGCCCAATAAAAATGGGATACGCAGAACGAAAGAACATTCTCGATGTACTACTTCGCCTGTATGCCAGTCATGTGGAAAATTTAGGCGAGATTCGATCTGTAGAAGTATTAAAGGAAATTCTAAATTAAAATCAGCCTTGGATCTTTTCTCCACGTCAAGCCGGATCGTAATTACTTGCAACAAACGACTTTCGCCATACCTCAAGCTGGAAGTGGAGGCACTGGGCTTTGTACTGGATCGTACATTTTCCACTGGCGTGGAATTGAAGGGCACTCTCAAAGATTGTATACGACTTAATCTCAATTTGCGCTGTGCAAGCCAGGTACTCTACTCTCTCAAACAATTCCGTACGAATAGTCCGGAGGAGATGTACAATACCCTCATCCGCTATCCCTGGGAAGAAATCATACCCACTGAAGGCTATCTCTCGGTAACCAGTACCGTCGATCACTTTACGGTGAACAATAATTTATTTGTCAATGTAAAAGTTAAAGATGCCATTGCTGACCGGATCCGAAGGGAAACCAGCAAACGACCTGACTCGGGTCCTGAACTTGACCGGACAGTAGTACACTTGTATTGGAAAGAAGAAGACGCTGAAGTTTTTCTGGACACGTCAGGACCCACGCTGGCCAAACATGGATATCGTAAAATCCCAGGCCCGGCCCCGATGCTGGAAGCCCTCGCTGCCGCAACGATCTTGGCAACGGCATGGGACCGCCGTTCACCGTTTGTCAACCCGATGTGCGGATCTTCCACTGTCGCCATTGAGGCTATTTTGATTGCCACGAACCGCAGTCCGGGGCTGTACCGCTTTAACTATGCCTTCATGCATGTGAATGGTTATGCGGAGGAAATGTATAAAAGTGAACTGGCAAAACTATATGAGCAAATCATTGAGGTGCCCGGATTACAGGTGATTGTCTCCGATATCAACGACGATGCGATTTATATTTCAAAAATCAATGCTGAACAGGCTGGTGTTGAGAAACTCATCCAATTTTCGGTGGGTGATTTTGAGACCACAATAATCCCAGAATCACCCGGTGTCATTTATTTTAACCCGGAATATGGCGAACGGCTGGGTGATGCATCCGAGCTGGAATCTACGTATGCCAGGATCGGCGATTTCATGAAAAAGAAATGCCAGGGATATCGCGGCTATATTTTTACGGGCAATCTTGAGCTGGCAAAAAAAATCGGTTTGAAGGCATCACGGCGAATTGAATTCTACACAGCAAAACTAGATTGCCGCCTATTCGAATACGAACTCTATTCAGGCACCAAAAGAATTCCGAAACCGAACCTTGAACCCTAGACTTTGAACCCTGAACTTCAAAGCGTCTCCTTCAGCCACCTGAAAAACTCTCTCTGCCAGACCAGTGCGTTCTGCGCGGTAAGCACCCAGTGATTTTCATCCGGCAGGTAAATGAGCCTGCTCTTTAGGCCCCGCAACTGAGCGGCCTGAAAAGCTTCAAAACCCTGGCCATCTGGAACGCGATAATCCTTACCGCCCTGGATAATCAGGATTGGTGTATTCCATTTATCGGCAAGGTTGCTGGGGTCAAAGGTGTTGTAACTTTTTTGTGCTGCGGCATTGGATTTATCCC
>DAOMZK010000210.1:0-5052 GCA_035438035.1 Cyclobacteriaceae bacterium
GAACGAGCCGGCAAGGAGAAGAATCTTCGCTATCATTATGCGTTCACTTTGTCTTTTTGAATTTTTTTCTGTCCTGCAAATTCTTCAAGGTATCGGATGATCTTGCCGGCAATATTAACTTCTGTGGCATGCTCGATGCCTTCCAGTCCAGGTGAGGAGTTAACTTCAATGATAAGCGGTCCACGTTTGGAGGGCAGCATGTCCACCCCCGCGACACCGAGTCCCATTTTCTTCGCCGCCGTGACCGCCGCATGCTTTTGCTGCCGGTCAAGTTTCACAACCTGGGCATGACCGCCCCTGTGGAGATTAGACCGAAACTCCCCGTCACGGGCTTGTCGAAGCATGGCGCCAACAACTTCCCCGTTGACAACAAATGCCCGGATATCGGAGCCTTTGGCTTCCTTGATAAACTCCTGTACAATGATGCGCGCCTTTACACCGTGGAAAGCCTCGATCACAGATTGCGCCGCCTTTTTATTTTCAGCCAGCACAACACCTAGTCCTTGTGTTCCTTCCAGCAGTTTGATCACCACAGGGGCGCCACCCACGGCTTCGATGACGCCTTCTGTGTCTTTGGAATAATCCATGAAAATTGTCTTGGGAAGTCCAAGTCCGGCGCGGGAAAGGATCTGCATGCTGCGCAGTTTGTCACGGGAGCGGATCAATGCCTGTGACTCTACTGCGGTGAATACTTTCATCATTTCAAATTGCCTGACCACAGCGGCACCATAAAAAGTAACAGAAGCGCCAATACGCGGAATGATGGCGTCAAAGTAATCCAGTTTGCGCCCGTTGTACCACACCATCGGGTTCTTCTTTTCGATGAGCAGCACGCACTTCATATGGTCAATGATTTCCATACGATGACCGCGGGCCTCACCGGCTTCCTTCAGCCGTTTGGTGGAGTAGAGTTTAGCGTCGCGGGAAAGGATGGCAATATTCATGTTAAGCTGGTCGGGGACTGTTTTGAAATCTTGGTCAGATAAGATAGATCTTTTTTTGTAACGTCGATTAAAAAACGATGGCGTAGAATTTTCCGGCCCAAGAGCACGGGAAATTTAAGGTTGCCGCGGTCACTTAACGAAAATTCAGCCCGAATGGTATGATCAAAGATTTTGATTTTTGTTTTAATAACAAAACGAAGTTCAGCTTCACCAAAAGAGTTCTTGATTTCGCGCTGTTCAAACTTCTTAAAAGTGAATTTCATCCCGGTAAATTCAGGATGCTCCTCATCAAGCAGAACAAATTCGAGTTTATTATCAACAACTTCAGCCCGCAAACAGTGAAGCGAACAAGTATAGGCGCCGGTGTCAATTTTTGCATGAATATTTTCAAGGCCCAATACGGGTAAATCAACTCGGTCCGAACGGCCCAAAATTTCCATGGAGAAAGTTAACGATTTCGATTGGGTCCTCAATTAACATTATGAAGTCATTAAATGCAAAAAAGCCACCCGGGTTTCCGGATGGCTTTCAAGATGATTAATTAAATATTATCCTTTTGCTTTAAAAGCAACGAGCGTGTTCTCCCATTTCAGAATAACCTGATCTTTTCCCACGCTGATGTTGAAGGTTTCAACAAATGACGGTGCTTTGCTTGCTTTTACATTGACACGCAAAACATCGTTGGATTCTTTATAACTATAGGCGCCCCACTGTTTTCCATATTTTTGAAATATGATGACCCAATCTGTAGCGCCAGGAATTGTAAACAATTCATATTTTCCTGCTGGAAGATTCTGACCTTCAATTTTTATTGCTTTGTCTGTTTCAAAGATGGTGGCCTCATTGGCACCTGTGCGCCAAACTTTGCCATATGCTTCAATTCCACCCAACATGGTCCGACCTTTTGCAGAGGGCTGTGAGTAATCGATTTTAATTTTTACTCCGTCTATGGTTCCTTCCGCTACTGCCGGCGGACTGGGACGTTTGCTTTTGTCTTCCTGTGCGAAGCCAAGGGTCACCACCAGGGCCAGCAGCATGAGCGTAATTGATTTTTTCATTGTTTTTGTTTTTGGTTAATGGATTTGAGGTAAATGAAAAATACCCCGTCCTGCGGGGACAGGGCATTTTCAGAATTTTAATTTGAAAAGATACCAGTAAACTTATTCATCTAACGGGTGGTACGTCTACTAAGTTTGGCTGAACGCGTTAATTTTTCAACCCTAACGTCCAAAAGGATTTAAAGCCGACAGCGCTCGTTTTCCACCGCCCATCTTGTTCATCGTCTTCATCATTTTACGCATGTCTTCAAACTGCTTTAACAGTTGATTCACCTGGGGTACAGATGTTCCGCTTCCTTTCGCTATACGATTTTTTCGGCTGCTGTTAATAAGATCGGGATTCTGACGCTCCTGGATGGTCATGGACCGGATGATGGCTTCTACAGGTTTGAAAGAGTTGTCGTCAATGTCCACACCCTTGAGTGCTTTTCCCATTCCCGGAACCATGCTGAGGAGATCTTTCATGTTGCCCATCTTTTTGATCTGCTCCAGTTGTGTGAGAAAATCATTGAAGTCAAACTGATTTTTGCGAATCTTCTTTTGCAGGCGGGCAGCTTCTTCCTGGTCAAAATTTTCTTGTGCTTTTTCAACGAGACTGACCACGTCACCCATGCCCAGAATCCTGCCCGCCATACGATCTGGATAGAAGCGGTCCAACGCTTCCATTTTTTCTCCGGAACTGATGAACTTGATGGGTTTCTCCACCACCCTGCGAATGGAAAGGGCAGCACCCCCGCGGGTATCGCCGTCTAGCTTGGTCAACACCACGCCGTCAAAATTTAGGCGATCGTTAAATGTTTTTGCTGTATTGACTGCATCCTGCCCCGTCATGGCATCTACCACAAACAAAGTTTCAGATGGATTCAAAGCCGTTTTCAGTTTTGTTATTTCATCCATCATCGCTTCATCCACCGCCAGGCGGCCAGCGGTATCCACGATGACAATACGATGATTATTTTTCTTTGCGAATTCAATGGCCGAAAGGGCTATGACGACGGCATCTTTATTCTCCGGCTCGGCATATACATCCACGCCAATTTGTCCACCTAATACTTTCAATTGATCGATAGCCGCCGGACGGTAGATATCGCATGCGGCGAGCATCACTTGTCGTCCCTGGCGTTTCAACAGGTTGGCCAGTTTTCCGGAGAAAGTCGTCTTTCCCGAACCTTGCAAACCAGCGATGAGAATAACTGCAGGATTGCCTTCCACCTTGATGTCTTCACTTTCTCCTCCCATCAGCGCCGTGAGCTCATCATTGGTAATCTTGGTGAGTAACTGACCGGGTGAAACGGCACTCAATACATTCTGCCCCAGGGCTTTTTGTTTGATTTCGTCCGTGACTTCTTTTGCGACTTTATAATTGACGTCGGCGTCAATAAGGGCTTTTCGGATTTCCTTGATGGTGGCCGCAACGTTGATTTCAGTGATGCGTCCCTGGCCTTTTATGGTCTGAAAGGCCTTCTCGAGCTTGAGACTTAAATTATCGAACATGATCATTTGACTTGAAAGGACGGCAAAGTTAAAGCGAATTGTTCAATGTTGCTCGCTAAAATTGGAATGAAAAGGGGCTTTTAGCCAAACACCTCCATGGTCCTTATTTTCAAAAGATCAAAGGCATTGGCCATTGCATCCTGTTCGGTTGTTTCGGAGTTGACCAATGTTACAACCTGGTGCAACCCTATTTTTTGAATTTGCGATGGAGACAATTCACTCTTGCCGGTGAAGGCCATACATTTCTTATGATTCGCGGCAGCAATCCGGGCTACGCCGCCAATTACTTTGCCAGACAGTGACTGACTGTCCATCTTTCCTTCGCCCGTGATCACCAGATTGGCCTGCGCAATTTTCTCACGGAGTTGAGTGAATCCTGAGATAAAATCAAAGCCGCCCGAAATATGAGCTTTGAGAAAGACTTTTGCACCTGATCCTGTTCCGCCCGCCGCTCCTGCACCAGGGAAATCCGCGAGTGTATGCAAGGAGGATTGCGCCACTTCCGCAAACCTGCGAAGACCTTCATCGAGCAACCTTATAATTTGTGCGTCGGCTCCTTTCTGGGGTCCAAAAATATGAGCTGCCCCCATTTCACCATAAAGTGGATTGTTCACATCGCACAACACTGTAAATTTTGTATCAGCAATGCGCTCATGAGCGTGGGTTGAATCAATGGCGTGAAGTTTGACAAGGTTTTCGCCGATGGGTTTGAGCTTATTTCCGGCCTTATCGTAAAATGAATATCCGAGTGCTTCAGCCATCCCCATCCCCGCGTCATTCGTAGCACTTCCGCCGATGCCCAGCACAACCTGGCTAACCCCGTGTTGCAACGCATCCAAAATCAACTGCCCCGTTCCGAATGTTGAAGTGTAGAGCGGATTGCGCTCATTCTTTTGCAGGAGTTCCAGCCCCGAAGCGCGAGCCATTTCAATAAATCCGGATTTCCCGTCCTCCGATATTCCATAGCCGGATTGTATCTCTCTGAAAAGGGGATCCATTACTGTAACCCGTATCTCTTTTCCATGACTTGCGGCAGTAAGTAATTCTGCTGTGCCTTCGCCACCATCTGCCACAGGTATGGAAATAATATTCCAGTCGGGATGGATATCATACAAAGCTTCGGTTATGGCCAGACATACACGGGCTGCACTGAGCGTACCTTTAAACTTGTCTGGTGCAATGACGATGTTCACAATAGTATGAATAACAGGAGTGAAGTTATCAATGCCGTCAGACTTTGCACAAAGCTCATGGGTGTGAATCGGCTGAAAGCATCTTTTTCACTGATTCCCCCAAATTGGGAAACAACCCAGAAGTATGAGTCATTGGCATGGGAAAAGGCAATGGACCCGCCTCCAATTGCCACCACCAGCAAAGAAAGATCGATGGCGGAATTCAGTCCCGCAGCGCCAGCCAATGGCGCAAGCAAAGAACTCGTGATGATCATGGAGGAAGTGCTGGATCCTTGTGCAGTTTTCAAAATGAGCGCAATCATCCACGCGAACAGAAGGAAAAAAGCGCCTTGAAGGGCAGAGCCTGTTGAATAGTCAGAAATC
>DAOMZK010000211.1:0-5046 GCA_035438035.1 Cyclobacteriaceae bacterium
TACATATACCCGCAGTGAAGTAAGTCCAAGTTTGCTCAGAATAGGCGCCGGGAAGTTATATCCCAAAGATATAGTGCGGAGTTTGATGAATCCACCGTCTGTATACCGGAGGGTTGTCGCGTACTGAGGACTTTCCTGATTCTTGTTTGGTCTCGGATAAGAATTGGTCGGGTTATCAAAGGTCCAGTAGTCAACAGCAAAGTTATTATAACGGGCTTGCATCGTGGCCTGATCAGCACTGATCCGGCTGTCCAGCATATATCCAAGGCGATAATACAGGAAGAAAGAGAAATCAAATCCTTTATAGGAGAATCGGTTATTGAAACCACCAAATGCTGAAGGGATATCACTTCCCAATACGATACGATCGTCCGGCGTAATTTTCCCGTCACCATTCTGATCTTTCAGTTTAATTTCACCAGGGAATCCGCCCATTAAAGCGGTTGCATCTGTGGCTTCGTTTTTCTGCCAGATACCTACTTTTTGATAATCAAAGAATACACGGATAGGTTGACCGATGAACCACGCGTTACCCGTATCGTTCGTCTTATTTCCGTTGGCATCCCGTTGTGCCAGGTCGGTAATCTCTTCCTTATAGCTCGCCAGATTGAAATCTGCATCCCATTTGAATCCACTTGGTGTATTCAGGATGTTTCCTGATAACGTTATTTCAAATCCTTGTGTCCGGGTTGCACCGATGTTCGAAAGAATGGCATCATAACCACCGCTGGCAGGAAGATTTTGTCTCAGCAACAAGTCGGTTGTGTTGGTTTGATATACATCCAATGTTCCGCTCAATCTGCCATTAAAAAATCCGAAGTCAATACCCACATCGACTGTAGCTGACTTTTCCCATCCCAGATTCGGGTTGGGAATCTGTGACAGAGAGAAACCAGCTCCATTTACCTCATCCCATGAATACACCGATTTGGTAAGCAGGGCAGCGGTAGAATAGGGATTGATGGAAGTATTTCCCACCACACCATAAGAAGCCCGCAACTTCAAGTCGCTCACTACTTTTACACCAGACATGAAACTCTCATCCTTAATTCTCCATCCTGCTGATAAGCCGGGGAAAGTTGTCCACTTGCGACCTTCAGCCAAACGTGAAGAACCGTCGGATCTTAACGTTGCCTGGAAAAGGTACTTTCCATTGAAAGAATAATTGACGCGACCCATCCACGATGCCAGTCTCCACTCTTCGTATTTACTTCTTATTGAGTTGATTGTGGCTGCGGTGGTCAGATTGTACCACAATTGAGACTCATAAGGCAAACCTGCTACAGAAGTATAGTGGTTAGTATATTGATTCGCCTGAACAGATTGAAGTAATGTAGCACCAATCGCATGCTTTCCGTTTATGGTTTTATTATAAGTCAACAAATTTTCAATTGTGTAACCCTGGTTGGATTGGTTTTGGTAAGAGGCTGCTGGGAGACCGTTCTTTTGACTGTTGGTATACTGACCACTGAAAATACCGCGGTCATTATAGCGAACGTCAACACCTGCGAGCAATTTATATTTGAGGCCTTCAATTATTTCTGCTTCAACATAAACCGAAGAGAATACCCTGTTAACGGTTTCTTCATCCACCTTTTTGCCGGAAACCAATTCGTTTAAGGGATTCGAACGAATGGCATCACCAATAGGAAGGAAAATAAGTTGACCGCTGGCATCATAGGGCAATCCCAGTGGGGTCTGATTCACGGCTTCTGACATCACGTCTCCAGAACCATTATTTGTAACTGAATGAGTGAATTGGTTTGACATCCCGGCCTTAAACCGTTTGCTGATTTGATGGTCAACATTTACGCGGCCCGTCACCCGGGTGTAGTCCATTCCAGAGATTGTTCCACCCTGTTTAAAATAACCCAGACTCATACTAAGTTGGGTCTTTTCATTGCCCGCGTTTGCGCTTAGCTGGTGGTTCATCTGGCTCCCATTTTGGAAAATAAGTTTCTGCCAGTCTGTTGAAAGATTGTTCTGAACTGAATTAAGTTCAACCGGATCTATGAAAATCGTATTGTCGGCCGGAATGGTTCCTTCCCAGGCCGTTCTTCCTGTAACACCCAATGGGCTTACGCGGTTGGCTTCACGCTTCATGGCAGCAAACTGCTGACCATTCATCATGGGGTATTGGCTAAAAGGTTGAGTTACTCCATATGATCCATCATAAGAAACGGTAGTCTTGCCTGTTTTACCTCTCTTAGTAGTGATCAGCACAACGCCATTCGCACCGCGAGATCCATAAATGGCCGTTGCAGCAGCATCCTTCAAAACCTCAACTGAAGCAATGTCATTGGGATTGAAATCATTCAAAGGATTGGTACCTGAAGTTGAGGTATTTCCATTACCATCAGAAGATGTTCCAGATGTCATGGGCACTCCGTCGATTACAAACAAAGGATCGTTGGATGCATTGATAGACCTTCTTCCGCGAATGGTTACACTGGGGTTGGCACCCGGTCGTCCATTGTTCTGAAGTACATCCACACCCGCAATCTGACCTTTCATACCTTCCAATGGGTTCTGAGAGGCAATTTTTGTAAGCGCATCGCCTTTTATTGAAGCGATAGACGCGGTTACATCTCTCTTCTCCTGGGTTCCATAACCTGTAACCACGATTTCACTCAACGCTGTAACATCAAGATTCAGAGTCAAATCGACGGTTGTTTGCTGACCCACAGTAACTTCCTGTGTGGCAAAACCGATGGATGTAAACACCAATACAGCATCCGATGAAGGGACGTTGATGGAATACTTTCCATTGGTGTCGGTTACCGTTCCGGAGGTTGTTCCTTTCACCAGAATGTTAACACCAGGAATAGGCTGGTTGTCTTCAGCGGATATGATTTTTCCGCTTACCACCTGCCCCTGATCGGCCCACGCCTGGCCGGTGCATAACACCAGGGCCAAAAAGCCGAGCCTGAGTCGGGATAGGGTTTTCTTAAAACACTGTAGAGTTTTCTGCATAGTCAGAAGGGTTTGGATTGGTTGATTGTTGTTAGGTTTAATTTATGGATAGGAAGTAATGAGTCATCGGAGTGTGCAATCGTTTGCTTTCAACATGCCAGCTTACCTCATTTTTATCGAAAAAAACAGAGTATGAACGGTATTTTTTTACGGGAACCGTCCCGGGAACGGTGCCGAATTTTATTTACCTTTAGGCTCTAAGTCAAAACCAGAAAACAATGTCAAGGGGATCCGCCACCATCAGGGATATTGCGAACATGCTCGGAATATCAAAGTCAACCGTATCGCGTGCTTTGAATAATCGTTACGATGTGAGCAGTGAGACGTCACTCAAAGTGAGAGAGCTCGCCAACCAGATGGACTACTACCCCAATCTGATCGCCCAGCACCTCAAGCAGAAAAGAACGAACTCCATCGGCGTGGTGATCCCTGAAACAGTGAACCGGTTCTTTGCCAAAGCAGTCGGTGGTATCCAGGAAGTTGCAAACCGTGCGGGGTATAACGTAATGATTTGCCAATCCAACGAATCACTGAATCTCGAAAAAAATAACCTTCAAACTCTCCTCGCTAGTCGCGTGGATGGCATTCTCATTTCGGTTTCCCGGGAAACGAACGAACACGATCACCTTCGACATGCCCTGGATCGCGAGATCCCTGTCGTATTTTTTGACCGAATTGTGGAGGAACTGAGTGCTTCGCAAGTCTACTCTGACAACTTCGATATTAGCTTCCAGGGAACTGAGCACCTTATTAATCAGGGCTGTAAACGAATTGCATTCATTGCAGGACCCCAGCATTTGTACAATAGTCGCAACAGGCTAAACGGTTATCTTGCGGCTCTCCAAAAGTACAAAATCACTGTAAATGAGTCACTTATAGTAGATTCCAACTATAAGGTTAATGACGTCGAAGACTATACCCGCTACCTTTTTAATCTTCAGAAGAAACCCGATGGCATATTCGCCCTGAACGACATGTCGGCTGTTGAAATCATGTACATCCTGAAGAAAAAAGGGTTGCGCATTCCAAAAGATGTAGCTGTGCTCGGATTCAACAATGAAACTATCTGCAAATTTGTAGAACCTTCACTGAGTAGTATCGATCATCCGGCTTTTGACATGGGCGCAGCGGCGGCAGAAATTCTATTGCGACAAATCACCAAAAATGAAATCCACCAGGAGAAGCGCATGATAAAAAGCAGCCTGGTTGTGCGCGAGTCCACGCAACGGAAGCCGTGATCCGTGAAAATCCGTGTCTATTCATAACCTATCAACTTCTGCTTTAGGCTGTTTACTACTGACTTATTAGATTGCATTCACACTTCTTTTTGTGTGGTGCTATCTATGATTAAAATCAATTCCAGCCTCCAGCCTTCCGACCTGAAATCCAAACTGAAAAAATTCTGGGAATTGTCGGGCCAAAAAATATCCAGCATTAACCATAACTATGATACTGCAAAAGGCTCACCCGTTTTTACAGCCGCTGGAAAGTATACAACACGCGGGTGGACCGAATGGACACAGGGTTTTCAATTTGGATCTGCCATCCTGCAGTACGATGCAACTGGTGAAAAGAACTTTCTGGAATACGGAAAGAAGAAAACCCTGGAGGTCATGGCTCCACACATCAGTCACACCGGAGTTCATGATCATGGTTTCAATAATGTAAGTACTTACGGAAACCTGTTACGGCTCATGAAGGAAGGTATCATTCCGCATAATGACTGGGAACAGAATTTTTATGAACTCGCCCTCAAAATCTCTGGTGCGGTACAGGCCAGCCGATGGACTTCCATAAAAGGCGGTGGAGGATTTATTCATTCATTCAATGGAGCCCATTCTCTATTTGTAGACACGATTCGGTCCTGCCGTGCATTGGTAATCAGTCATGAACTGGGGCATGTTTTTCAGGAAGAAGGCGACCGGCGTATTGATTTGTTGGGTCGTGCCCTTGACCATATGAAAGCCACAGCCGATTTTTCCATTTACTATGACTCCGGCCGTGACGCTTACGACATTAATGGAAGGACCGCGCACGAAAGTGTCTTCAATGTAAAAGACGGCAACTGCCGCT
>DAOMZK010000212.1:0-5021 GCA_035438035.1 Cyclobacteriaceae bacterium
AAGTTGGTTTGATTCCGGTGAAACGCGTGTCCAGAGAACCAAGGATCCGAATATCAATGTAATGATGGCAGAGCGTATTCCCATGTCGAGTAGGACGAGGTCGAGGCGGGGCATAATCCATTGCGCAGCCCACGACACCAGCCCAATTAAAACAACTTTGGGAAAAGCCGATGAAAATGGCTGGAGGTTGAGCTTCACCCAGATAAAGATGAATTTAATGAGATTGAAGATCACGAGCGTCAGCGCGGCACCAAGGGCTGCACCTTCAATACCGAAGGCCGGAATTAAAATATTGTTCGCGGTGATGATGACGGCGGCCAGGACCAGGATGAGTACGATATTGAAGCTGTAGTATTTAGAATACACAATAATTTCACTGCTCGGTCCGAAGAGCATGTCCACCAGTTTGCCCGCGCCGACAATGATCACCACCCATTTACCGGCTTCATAAATTTCTCCCCTGGGCATTAACATAAAGATGGAATCGAGATTGGCCGCAATTCCAATAAGTAAAAGGCTTCCCAGGATAAACTGATTTAATGCGGTCTTGGAATAGATATTCTGAATTTCAGCCAGGTCATTTTTTTCAAAACCACGTGAAAGTAAGGGTGTGGCCACCTGCGTCATGGCACGCTTGGGCACTTCAATAACCGTAGCCATGTAAAATGAAGTGGTGTAGACTGCTACAGGCGCAAGCCCCAGTAGTCCGGCCACCATCAGGCTGTCTACCTTGCCGATGATAATGAGCCCGGCAGTTCCGGCGAAACTCAAAAGACTGAAACGAATAAGTTCCTTGCGCAGTGTCGGATCAAGTGTGAAACTGATTTTCCATTGAAGGTGCCCTTGTGCCATAAGTGAACCGAGGAGGATGATTAGACAAAGTACATAGGCCAGAACCGAACTGATCATCATCTGGGGAAAACTCAGCCATTCCAAAAAATAGAATAGTACAATCACGGCCAGCAGCACCCTGACGACAATCTCCTTCAGTAAGTTGGGAAGAATGTTTTTAAGCAATGACCGTGAGTAAACCTCCAGGAGCGTGGTCATCACCGTTATAAAAGTCAGCCAAAGTGCCAATCCTGAGAAATGAATGAAATCCTGCGCGTTCTCTTTAAAGTAGTTCAGGATCGGTTGTTCAAACAAAAAGAATAGGATAAGGAAGAATCCAAATGCCGCGAGACCGGCAAGGAGAATCAGGTTAATAAAATTTTTACTTTCCTGCGCCTGACTTGAAAACCGGGGAAGGAACCGGATTATGCTTTGCGCAAGCCCAAACTGGGCGAACTGTGCCAGGAGGATGGCGGCGTCCTGAACAGTACGCATAAGTCCCACCTGGTCAGGAGTTAAGAAACGCGGATATAGGTAGAGTAGGTTCACATAGCCGATAATCACCCCGATATAGGATATGATCGTGGTAGCAATACTTTGGCGAACAATTACGCCCATGGGCTGTGTGGTGAGGATTATCTGGCTGCAAAATACTTTATTTGTAAAACTTAAATGCCATTCTGTGGGACTGCTGGATCAACTTTGGGGAAACCGGAATCTTCAATTTCTCTTTGAAAAGCTTCAATCTGTTTCGTTGTTGGGCATGAACTATGGCCGGGCCAGTGACTACGGCAATAACGGTGAAGCCAGGATGCTTGAAAAAGTAGGATCCATTGTAGGAACGGCCAAGACCATATTGTTTGATGTAGGGGCCAACCAGGGTGAGTTTACCAGGCATATCCTGGAAGCGTGGGGAGGGATGTCATACCGTGTATATGCGTTCGAGCCTTCCAAAAAAACATTTGAAATGCTCCGCATGTCGATCGAGGTGTCACCATTCGTACACCTTTACAATATCGGCTTCGGTGAAAGACCGGATCATGTTCAGCTTTATTATGACCGAGAAGGCTCCGGACTGGCTTCCATATATCCACGCGATCTGTCTCACCGCAACATTGAATTCACCGATCATGAGACGATTGAACTAACGACCTTGGATATTTTTTGTCAGCAGCACGAGATTGATTCCATTGATTATTTAAAAATGGACGTCGAAGGTCATGAATTGGCGGTATTGAAGGGAGCGAAAAAATTATTTGAGCAACAAAAGATAAAAATCGTTCAGTTTGAGTTTGGAGGCTGCAACATTGATTCGCGAACGTACTTTAGAGATTATTACAATTTTTTTAAAAAAGATTTTAAGCTGTTCAGGATTCTATCGAATGGTTTGAGGCCGATTAATTCCTACTCGGAAAAATTGGAGGTATTTCAGTCGGCCAACTACCTGGCGATTCGCAACGACCTTGCTTTTTTTGTTTAGGGAACTTTTTTTGCACCGGATTTTCACGGACGTGAAATAAAAATGCTTTTGCATCGGAAACAAATCCACGGATAACAGCAAAGCTGCATGAGGAATTCTTCTGGGAAACGTTAGTTAATATTTTGAATAGCTTTTAAACCAATTCATCAATGATTGGTTTTATTGTTATACGGACCCGACTTGTCGGGGCATCCGTGGCTATTCTATTTTTTCTGTATCAAATATTTGTATTTATTATCCGTGTTAATCCGTGCAATCCGTGGCAAAAAAATTCTGGATTAAATCCGCTTGGATATATCTATGTTCTCCGGTCCGCCAACACCTTTTCGCTTGGCCACAATCAAACCATCAACCGAAAAACTTTCATCCAGGTTGGCCTCACAAAGGATTTCAAAAGAACTCGATTTGAGTTTGGCTATACATGCATTATGTAGTTCATTGCTGTGGGTAGAGATGAAAAAATAATCGATCATTCCCGACGCCAATGCATCTTTGCACCCCTCCAGCATTTTTAGTTCAAAGCCCTGAATGTCGCTGTGCAGAATGTTCAGGTGTTGAATTTTATGTTTCTTCATCAGGTGATCAACAGAATAGTAGGGAATGCTTGCCGGCTTGTAGCCATCGCTGATAAATCCAAGGTCAAAAATTCCTTTCAGCTTGTTTTTACTGAAATTGAGCTTGCCAAAATTCATTTTATGGGGATCAGGCTCAATCATAAGACATTGCGCTTGTGGAACCTCCTTTGCAAACCACATTGAATAGAATGCCCAGTAACTTCCCAGTTCCATCATCGTACCTTTTCGTGGGATGGATTTTAGGATTTTGTCAAAAGCATACTCTTCCTGCGGTTCATGGATTCCCTGGTTTTCCATCAGTAGGTGCGTGTTGCCGTAGTCATAATAACTTCCCAGGGTGATTTTGAGCCCGTTGTGGACAAGCTGGTGATCGGGAAACACTTTGCCGGCATCCGGAACAGGCTGAAGTTTCAGGTTATCCGGGCTGGACTTTACAATGGCAATGCGGTTAAGCCAATAGGACGTAAGTTTATAGCGGGGGAATCGACGGTGGAAGCTCCAGTCGAAATAATTCAAATTATTCAGAAGGGTGAGCAGGGCATTGTAGATCGCCGGTATATTCTTTATTTTTTGTTTCAGACCCATCCCGCTAATTTTGACAGCAATTATAATGAATATCGTTTTCAGATGATCATCGTTCGCCTACGTGGTGGCCTCGGTAACCAGTTATTTCAGTATGCTGCAGGCAGAGCGTTGGCTGACTACCATAAAACCGAACTTGCACTGGATCTGTACACGTACACCCGCCATCCGTACCGCAAGTATGAGTTATCGAAATTCAGGATCGAAGCACGGGAAGCTACTCGCAAGGAAGTGCATCAGTTTACCGGGAGCAATCCAATCATCCGGTATCTGAACAAAAGAGAAAATTATATGCACTGCCCGGCTGTATTTGCTCAGCCTCACTATCATTTCTATGAAGACTTCTTTTCATTGCCAGCTGATATTTATCTTTCTGGCTACTGGCAGAGTGAAAAATATTTTGAACCCTCAGCCGCTGTCATCAGAAATCAATTTGTGCCGGTTGAACCATTGGACGAAAAGAATCTTCAGTTAAAAGCGTTAATGGAATCTGAAAACAGTGTGGCTGTCCATGTGAGAAGGGGAGACTATGCTTCACAGGCCAATTACACTTCCTTCTTTGGGCTTTTGCAAAAGGATTACTATGACCATGCCATTACGACTATCCATTCAATGGTTGATGGTCCGAAATTTTATTTCTTTTCAGACAGTCCGGACTGGTGTCGTGAAACATTCACAGGAATGAATGTAACTGTTATTGATCACAATATCGGAGGCGATGCATTTAAGGATCTTGTATTGATGGCTTCCTGCAAACATAATATTATTGCCAACAGTACCTTCAGTTGGTGGAGCGCCTGGTTGAATAGTCATCAGGAAAAAAAGGTGATTGCTCCCGATACCTGGTTCAGGACTAATTTTCTTGCGAAGAAGGAACCGGTATATGCCAGTCGTTTCTACAATACAAAAGATCTTATCCCTGCTTCGTGGACAAAGTTGTAACCAGCACACATCCGGCCATTGTAATGCTGGCCAATGCCGGCCACAAGCCATTCGATACCCGGATATTTCACAAGGAAGCCAGGTCGCTGCACGCGGCAGGATGGAAGGTAACGATCATAATTCCGCATAGTGAAAATTTTGAGAAGGAGGGTGTTCATTTTATTTCTGTTCCCTTGCCAAAGAAGGGTTGGGAGCAGTTAGTGAGGTGTCCATGGAACATTCTGAATAAATCCCTTCAACAACCCGCGCATTCGATTTTTCATCTCCATGATTCGGAATTGCTGCTGGTGGGAATCGTACTGAAGATTTTTGGCCGCAAAGTAATTTACGATGCGCATGAGGACACTCCGCTCCAGATCTCCTACCAGCATTGGATCCCGTGGCTTGTAAAAAAACCGTACACCTGGTTATATTTTCTCCTTGAAAAATTGGCAGGGTGGTGGTTCAATCGGATTATCGTAGCGGAACCGGTGATAGCAAAATATTTTCCATCAGATAAAGTCACCCTCATAAGAAATTTTCCCATTGCGCAATCATTCAGTGAACCGGTTGATTATCCGGGTCGCTCCAATACTATGGTGTATGTCGGGTTACTGAGCAAGCCGCGGGGC
>DAOMZK010000213.1:0-5014 GCA_035438035.1 Cyclobacteriaceae bacterium
AAATATATCCTGCAGAGCCAACCCCGAGGTACAAGTTGGGCTGGTATTCCTGGCTCCAGTAAGCGGTGAGATCAGCATATGCTCCTGATTTGTGATAGTAGGAGATGCCGGGAGCGAGTCCGAACTGGGCTATGTTAAATGTCCTGTTGTCGGAGACAATATTGCTGTTGTACCCAAGGCGCAGCGCCAGCTGTGAAGGTCCCTTTTCTGGTTCAAGTTTGAGCAGACTGTCAATGAGCTCAAAAATATCAAGGGAGTCCTGATGGTTGAAAAGTTTGTCGAGGTCGTTGAGGGTCAATGAATCAACAGCCACAGCGGATGAGTCCGCGCGGTGTTCCTGTGGAAATGCTATTACCACGTAAAGCAGGAAGCTAGAAATCGCCAGGAATTTTTTCAAGCAGGGTCACGTCATTGTTTATTGTTTGGCCGCAGCTTTTGGTTTTTATCTCTGAAAATTTCTTTGCGTTGTTGTAAGGCTCTTCGTTGCTGAAGCTGGTTGAGAATCAGTTGCCTGAAATCCTGTTCCGCCTTCCGCAGGCTGAGCAATTGCTGTGCGCTGATCACCTGCATGATTCTTCCTGAATAATCCCTTTCGAGATCTAGGTCTTTCTGCTTCAATTGAAGTCCAAAGTTAACCAGTTCCTGTTGTTTTTTAGGATCCGGATTGTTGGGATCAATATCCCGCTGGCGTGTTTTAAATTCCTGGCGCAGTTCCATTCGTTTTTGTGAAAACTCACGGTAGATGGGCCAGAATTTTTCTGCTTGTTCCGGTGTCAATCCCAGGCGACTGCTGATCAGCCCAATGCGTGCAGCTTCCACTTTTTCCCTTGCCTTGGGATCAATAGTTTGCTGCGTCTGCAGGTCGTCTTCCTGGGCGACGGCAGACAGGGATAATCCTATGAAGAGCAGAGTAACCCAAATGATATTGCGATTCTTCATAGTTATGTTAAAAATAATCAACTCCAAATTCATCTCCCAGTTCTTTTAAGTCCAGGTCGGCAGCCTGTATTTCATCCATCGAATTTTCCTGGATGGCATCGGCTTCATCAGTTTGCAGCGAAACACTTTCCAGCAGATCATCCGAGCTGATGTCACTGTCTTCGAGGTAAGCTACCAGGCTTATTGAATCCACAGATGCGAGCATGTCTTCGGTAGATTGTCCTGAAGGCCTGGACCAGAAAAAGAAGGCTACCACTACCAGCGCCAATGCCGGCAGGGCAAACCGCACGCTGTAGCGAACGGAGACAGTCCAAAAGGACTCCCTTTTCTCATCGGCCACCCGCGCCTGAATGATCCCGGGGAGGCGGTCAAAGTAGCCGTCGGGGACTTCAAAAACGTTTTTTTTCGGTATGTTTTCCAGGTTTTTCATGGATATGTGCTTTGATGGGTAAATCGCTTAAAGGTTTAATCGTTCATTAAAAATTCTTCAATTTTCTTCACGGCATGGTGGTAGCTGGCTTTTAAGGCTCCTTCCGAGGTACCGGTCACCGCTGCCATCTCCTCGTAAGGCATTTCCTCATAATATTTAAGGTTAAAAACCAGCCTTTGTTTGTCCGGCAGGGTCAGCAGGGCCTTTTGCAGCTTCTTCTGTATCTCATCTCCGGCCAGTGATGGCGTAGCATCGATTTTGGCCGAAAGCTCACCACTCACATCTTCAATAGGAAGGAAGAATCTCCTCTTTTTTTTATTGAGAAAAGTCAGGCATTCATTGGTTGCGATGCGGTAGATCCAGGTAAAGAGCTGCGCATCTTCCCTAAAGGTATCGATCGACTTATGGACTTTGATGAATACTTCCTGGGTGACATCGTCTGCGTCGTCATGATCGATCACCATCTTGCGAACCAGCCAATAGACTTTTTGCTGATAGGAGCGCACCAGGAGATTGAACCCGTAGTTTCTGGTCTCCGGGTTGCGGATTTTGGCCAAGAGGTCCTGATCTTCCAAGCGGTGTGTCGAATGTTTAGACTACAATACTATTCCCGGGTTTAAAGTAACATCAGTGAAAAGCTGAAATTACATCCACGAGTGACTCAAACTGTTCTTTCGAGTGCGTCGGGAAATTGGCAAACCGCAGGTGTTGCTTCTTGAATGTTCCATAGCCCTCGCCCGGATAAATTCCCTTCTCCAGCAAATAGGTGGTCAATGCTTCCGTCCGGTTGCCACTGTCGGCGATAATTACCGTTTTGGAACGATCACTTTTTGCAGAGATAAATGGCTTGATTGACGGATGATTATCCAGCACATGGTAGAGGATGGCTGCCTTGTATTCCGTTTCTTTTCGGAGGGCTGTGATTCCCTTACGAACAAAATCACCGATCACTTTTGAAAGCAGGTAGATGCCCAGTACGTTGGGTGTTTCCGGGGTTTGGTTTTTCAAAGCGAACAGTTGAAGCTGGGGTAATGTATGATAACTGCCAATGCATTTTCCTTTTGCAAGCAGTTGTTCGGCTTTGGCGAGACAGCGGTCATTTACGATCCATACACCGAGTCCGGCGGGGAGACCGAAACCTTTTTGCACGGAAAAATAAACAGAGTCCAGTTGATTGTAATCAAAATCCGGGTAGGGAAGAGAGCTTACTGCATCTACGATCACCAGGCTGCCGGGGTATTTTGATTTAAACGATTGAATATATCCTGTGTCCAGTGACACGCCTGTGCTGGTTTCATTGTGGGTGAGGGCAATAAGTTCGGTACCGTTTGGGATTTCAAATGGTCCGAAGGATTTCCCCATGGGTACTTCCGTTTTCGTTGCCTTCTTGCCAAGCTGAAGAGAAATCTCAAAATGTCTTTTGGAAAAAGCGCCATTGATAAAATGATGGGACTTCTCTTCGACGAGATTTTGAATGCTCCGTTCCCATATTTCGTTGGCTGAGCTGGTAAAATAGATAGAGTAGTTGGATGGCAACGACAGCAATTCACGAAGACCATCTTTCACCTCCTGGTAGAATGATTCGAACGTTTTCGTCCGGTGTGAGAGGGAGGGGATGTCGTTGCGAAAAGCTTCTTTGACATGATCTTTCACAGTAAAATACAGTTGGGAAGGTCCAGGAGAAAATTGAATCATAGATTTTAAAAAATGTGAAGTAGTAAAAAATTAGGTAGAAGTCAATACTTGACAAAGATGAAGATTTTGGTACGTTTGAACCAAGAAATTCACTTGGATCGGGGACACGTTTGCTGAACCTAACATATAAAAACGATTCCGAGCGAAAGCGTTCAAGCAAAATCAGGCCTCATCCGCCAGTTGGCGGACCTCGCCCAAAAAGCAGGTTAACGGAAGAAGGTTGCGGTTGAAGGCAGCTCAAAACTTGTCTAATTTGGGGTTCAGAAACTCCTCTCTGATTCGAGTGAATTTTTTTTCTTGGCCACGGATTACAGAGAGGATTTCGTTAAAAATAATTGTCATTTGCCCCTTGTGAATAGATTTGCACAGAGGCACAGGATTCAGCTAGTACTTTAACATAATTTTTGCGGAGACTGCAATATTGTCAATTGCCCTTGTCAATTGTATTAGCCACGGAAACACGGAAAGTCTTTCGGGAGACAGGGCATCCAGAATTTTACTGAGTCTTATTCGTCAACAGCGAAATTGTCGATTGTCAATTTCCTTATTGTGAGATGCTCCCTTTCAATACAGCACCCTGAACCGTATCGTATTCTCAATCGCCCTCAATTCCTTGATCACTTCCTTGTTGTACTCTTTGTTGATGTCAGTAATCACATAACCGATGTGCTCATTGGTCTTGAGATACTGGCCTGCAATGTTGATGCCGTTGTCGGCAAGGACTTTGTTGATCTTGGCCAGGATGCCTGGCACGTTGTTGTGAACATGAATCAGGCGATGGGCATTCTCCAGTGTGGGCAGTGTCAGGTTTGGAAAATTGACACTGTTGCTGGTGCTGCCGGTATTGATGTAATCCATCAGTTTGGCAGGAACGAAATGGCCGATATTTTCCTGCGCCTCTGTTGTGCTTCCAGCGATGTGCGGAGACAAAATGGTATTGGGCAATCCTCTCAATTCAGATACAAACTCTTCATTGTTGCTGAGCGGCTCATAGGGGAATACATCCACACTGCAGCCTGCTACTTTTCCGCTGAGAATATTTTCACGCAAAGCTTTTACATCGACCACGTGACCACGGCTGAGATTCAGGAACACGACGCCTTTCTTCATCAGGTCAAACTGATTCGCTCCAATGAAATTGTTGTTGCTTTCGCGGCCGTCCACATGAACGGTTATCGCATCAGCGAGTTTTAGTAGTTCATTCAGGGACTTGCATTTGGTGGCGTTTCCCAGTGCCAGTTTTTCTTCGCGATCATAGTAATACACCTGCATGCCGAGATTTTCTGCAATGACAGAAAGTTGAGCACCGATGTTGCCGTAGCCAATAATGCCGAGTTTCTTGCCCCGTATTTCAAAACTTCCTTTGGCAGATTTATCCCACTGTCCCTTGTGCATTTTCGCGGACTTGTCCGGGATGTTGCGCATGAGCATGATGATTTCTGCAATGGCCAACTCTACGACAGAGCGCGTGTTGCTGAACGGTGCGTTGAAGACGGCGATTCCTTTTTTGGTGGCGCCCTTGAGATCAATCTGGTTGGTGCCGATACAGAATGCGCCGATCGTCATGAGCCGGTTGGCATTCTCCAGCACCTTGGCAGTTACCTGTGTTTTGGAACGAATGCCCAGCACAGAAACATTCCTGATCTTCTCACACAATTCAGCTTCCTCCAGTCCTGCCGGGTAACTTTCTACGTGGAAGCCTTCTGCCTTCATTGCTTCGATGGCGACAGGATGCACATTCTCCAGCAATAGCACACGAATCCTGTTCTTGGGATAGGAGATGGCGGTGTTGAGTTTGTTTAGATAAAGAAACTCATCCAGGCTGGGCGCGATGTGGTCGGCTTTACTGGAGACACTTTCTCTTTCCACATTTTCAGTAAAGGCATAAAACTTGTTGGCCAAACCAGAATGTTTGATTTCATAATCGGTATAGCCGTCACCGATTACATA
>DAOMZK010000214.1:0-4999 GCA_035438035.1 Cyclobacteriaceae bacterium
ATTGGTATAGGAAAATATGCTTGGATAACTAGCAACGAAGCTGAATTTACCGCTGGCAATTACATCATTGAAATTGGTAACTGCCAGAGTGTAATCATTAGTTGCCATCCCGGGTCCATCAATACCGTAGGTAGGTCCAGTTCGCGTGAGATACACAAGTCCCAGTAAAGCTTTTGCGGCAAGGCTGGTAGCCCTGCCCTTGTCAGCGCCTGTAAAACTGGTTGGCAGATTGGTGATCGCTGTATTGAGGTCAGTAATTATAAGGTCGTAGACATCCGAAACTGCACTGCGCTTCACAGTCAGCGATTCAGTCGGAGTCAACAGATGGCTGATGATTGGGACTTTTCCGAATATTCGCACGAGATCAAAATAAAAGAATGCACGCAGGAATTTAGCTTCTCCTTCAAACCTGAGTCTGGTTGGATCATCCGGTACCACAGTCGAATTGAGTTTGTCCAGCACCGTATTGGCACGCATGATGCCAATATAATTTGTGCTCCATGCCTCAGTCATGTACACATTGGCGGCCAAAGTTTTTTCAAAATTATTGATTGGGTTCCAGTCTCTTACACCCGTACCGGCAGAATAAACATTGTCTGATCGTATTTCCGACAATTCAAAACGGCGGACAGCATAACCATTTCCCGTTTGAGGATTGGCGCCTAACGCATTATAAATTCCATTTACAGCTGCCTGAAAGTCAGAGGCGTTTCTGAAAAAATTGGATGTACTCGCCTGTGAAATCGGCACCTGATTCAATTCATCCTGGCATGAACTGTAGGCCAACATTAAGAATGGTATGATATATATCTTTTTCATAGCAAATTAATTTTTTTGATTAGAACGTCAGGTTAACTCCTAAAATAATGGACTTCTGAAGGGGGAATCCACCGTAATCAACCCCATTGGTATTTACGGCTTCGGGATTAAACCCACCGCCATATCCATCAGCACCAAACCAATTTTCGGCAGTTACATAAACCCGGGCACCACTGATGACATCACTCTTGATCAATTGAGCAAGGTTATAGCCCAGCGTTATGTTTCGCACTCTCACATAGTCACTTGAATAGAGCCAATCCGTGTTTTTAATCCGGCCGAAAGTAGAATACATCTTATGCAAACCATTTCCAGGATTTGCCTCTGATCTCCAGCGGTCGGCATACTTGTCCAGTGTATTGTCGGAGAAACCCTGGCCTGTTCTATCCATGGCCCGACCGAAGAGTGAATAAATCTTTCCTCCGTTTTGACCCTGAATGAGAATGTTCAAATCAAAGCCCTTATAGGTAAACGTATTGGTAATCCCCCATATGTATTTGGGCAGCGGGCCACCCAACAACACATTGTCGTTGACGTCAATTTTTCCATCGCCATTGGAATCAACATATTTAGGATCCCCTGGTTTTTCCGAATTGAATATGGGATAACCCGCTGCGATATCTGCCGCAGTCAACAATCCATTTTGTTGTACTACCCACACGGAGTTCATGGGCTGTCCCACCATAGTAATCTTGTCGGGGTTGTCGAAACCACTGTTGTCCTGAATTGGTGTATCGTTAGGTCCCAATTTTTTAACCTCATTGGTGTTATGACTTAAATTGATGTCCATGTTCCATTTAAAATCTCCAACCAGGTTCCGGGTGTGCAATTCAACTTCCCATCCTGTATTTAATACACGACCGACATTGGTTAATGCAGTTGAAAAACCTGATGCGGTGGGCACCGGCACATTCAATAAGAGATCCGTGTTGTCCTTGGTGTAATAGTCAAAGGATGCGTGAATGCGATTCTGGATCAAGCCAACATCCAATCCGATATCCAATGTTTCGGATTTTTCCCACTTCAGATTGGGGTTGGGGAAATTTGAGGTTGATTGTCCGCTGGCTGTCACTCCGCCAAAACTTGTATTGGAGCCTTGTAACAATCCAATGCTGGAATAATCACCAATTCCGTTATTTCCGGCAAGACCCCAGCTGGCTCTTAATTTTAAGTCGGAGAAAATATTCTTAACGCCATCCATGAAGGCTTCTTCGGAAATTCTCCAGCCCGCAGAGAGTGAAGGGAATGTTCCATATTTCGTTGATGCCCCGAATCGTGAAGATCCATCCGTACGTATGGTTCCCGTAAATAAATATTTGTCGTTGAAACTGTATTGAACACGGCCAAAATAAGAAAGCAATACGCTTTTTGTTTCACCTGTACTGGCGGCAAATACCGTGGCGGAATTTAACGTTGTGATGTCAAAATTGGTAAACGTGCTGCCCGAAATGGTGTAGTTGTCATATTTGAAGGAACTATAAGACTGTCCTGCCAAAACCGTCAAGTTGTGGGCGCCAAACTTTTTGGAGTACGTCAATGTATTTTCATTCACGAAATTCTGGCGGCGAAATCCGGTTTGCGAAGCGGTGGGAAGGCGGTTGGGATTTACTATTGCATTTCTGTAATTTTTTACGGTACCATCCTCATTATCAAAATTGATTGAGGTCTTGAAAGAAAGATCATCCGTAATTTTATAATTGAAGAAAGCAGTTGCCAACGTCCTGAAGATCTTTGTATCCCCAATGGTGTTCTTTACAATCTGAATTGGGTTTTGATTTTGACCCCAGGTATAGCTCGTATTGGTTCCTACAGCACTTCCCTCAATACCAACCGGTTGACCGGCCGCGTTTAGTGTTTCTACAAACGGTGCGGTTGAAGCGGCGTGATGAAGTTCGAGATCTTTACCATCCACTCCAGGATTGCTGGCAATGGAATAGGATGGCGCAAGGGTAAAGCCAATTTGAAGCTTGTCATTGGCCTTGATGTCAATGTTCGTACGAACCGCAAATCTTTTGTATCCCAATCCGATAGCAACGCCTTGTTGGTCCAGGTATCCACCGGAAGCGAAGTACTTGACTGTATTATTTCCGCCGGTTGCGGAGGCTTCGTAGTTCTGTACCATCCCTGTGCGAAATAACTGGTCCTGCCAATTTACTCCAGTCAATCCTGGATGTCCGGGCTGGAGCCACCGATCATCAATCATCAAATTGGGATTGATAGAAGCCGTTCCCAAAACAGCCATACGCTGGGCGGTCGTTTGATCCGCTGTTCTGCCCGGGCCGGAGTCTACCCATGCTCCGTTGATTTGTTCCATGGCCCGGTCAATCCATTGCTCGCCGTTCATGACGGCAAGTTTTTTAACCGTCTGGGCAATACCGGTATAAGCACTAAACGTAATCTTGGGTTTACTTCCTGCGGTTAGTCCCGATTTGGTCTTGATAATGACCACACCATTGGAAGCTCGTGAACCATAGATCGCAGCCGCCGAAGCATCCTTCAACACCTGGATGGATTCGATATCGTTCGGATTAATATTGTCAAGTGGGTTGGCCGTTGAAAATCCGCCGCTGGTGTTTTGTGCTGAAGGCTCTAATGGGAAACCATCAATTACATACAGAGGCTCGTTGTTGGCGGAAATTGATCCTTGTCCACGGACCTGTATTGAAAATCCACGCCCGGGTACCCCGCTTGTTTGTTGAACTCTCACTCCTGCCATTTGACCAACCAAAGCCTGATCCACCCGTGCTAAGGGTCTTTCCTGCAACTGTTGTGTATTAAATGTTGCGACCGCACTGGTTATATCAGCTTTCTTCTGAGTTCCGTATCCAACCACTACAATTTCCTCGAGCGCTTTTGTATCGGGACTCATAGAAATATCGATTGAGGATTGATCACCTACATTCATCTCGACAGAAGTATAACCGATGTAGCTGAATACAAGAACAGACGAGCTGGAAGGAACTTCAAGGGAATAATCGCCTTGACTGTTTGTCACCGTGCCCGATGTTGTGCCTTTGACAATCACATTAACGCCAGGTATCCCGGATTTATCATCAGACGCAGTGACTCGGCCTTTTACCAAAAGGCTTTGAAACTCATCCGGCGACCTGAACGCCTGCAACGTGCTGGCGCAAAACAGCACAAGCATAATCCCAATCGGCATACGATGGATTATTTTTCTAAAGTTTGGTAGAAATTTGGCCATAATTTGAAGTTTATGTGGGTTGGTTTTATGGATTAAAAACAGTCGATTCATCCCTTTTTTAATAAATCTAAAGCTCCAATTATGTACAACTGTCCTGCACTATACCGTTTGTGCAATCGGTTACCGGATTTGTTCAGTAATAAAAAAGCACCTGTCACCCTTTTGGGTAGCCGGTTTCAGAAAGAGAGATCTCTGATTTATTGAGTCAACTGAAAAAAGAAATGCCAGGATTTCGGGTCTTGCATTAACGTTTCCTCTTTAGCCATTCTTCAGGCACAGGAATAATGCAGATATTCATTGTCTTGTCATCTGATGACAACATCGCCGACTGAATTTGAATTCTTGATCCGTCAGGACTGAAGGTTGGGTGTGGATGGTCGGCCGCAGTTGGTTTGTGACCCGCAGACAGCAAAATCATTTCGCGGGTGTGCCGATCAATTAAATATATATTTCTTGAGAAATCGTCGCCTACGGCCCAACGTCCATCCGATGAACCGCTCACATGCCAAAGCCCGCTGCCTGTTGGTGTCTGTCCAATAATTATCATTTCCCGGCTTCTTAAATTAACAATCCCGAGTCCGGTTGGTTTTTCGCGTGTTCCGGAAGGACCCCATCCAATTTCCTGACCTGGATTTTGCGGACTGCTGGCGGAGTCGATCGACTTTGAATCATTTCCAATTTTTATAGGCCGGTGTCCTAAAATGGCAATCGCAACTTCATCTTTGGAAATGACTGCCTCATGCGTTACCCATTCATACGAGGCCTCAGGATAAAGCGGTCGCAATCCAGTTCCATCAGCCATCACAGTCCATGTTCGCTGTGGCGACTTTCCGCCAGTCTCCCAGCAGAATACAATTTCTCCCGGTACCCATGGATTGGTTTGAATATGTCCTACCTGGAATGGAACTGAAATGACGTATTTGATTTCACCTGTTTTAAGATTCATGCTGGCGAGACCTGAAGGGCCTGCTCCCA
>DAOMZK010000215.1:0-4981 GCA_035438035.1 Cyclobacteriaceae bacterium
CAGCATTGCAGATTTCCATTTTCGAGTACATGGGCCTGTGAAAGCGGAACCCCCCGATGCGGGCAATTGTCTTTCAATGCAAATACTTTTCCTGACTTATCACGGCCGAACACGATGCGCTCATGAGCGATTTGTTTAGGTATCAGCTTTCCATATTTGAGTAATTCTCCGGGTAGAGCGAGGTACCAGGTGTTTCTGAGGATGAGGTCTTGATTATCAGGCATGGGTAAAAAGCGTGAATTTAGCGAGTTCACACAGAATTACAATTCATATAATCCGTCCTCAACGCTTTTGGGTGGTAATCATTTAATTGGCGCTCCATCCGTTTTTCATCAGGAGTACTTCATCCATGGATGACTTACCCCTTCATTGCGGTAAACTCAATCTCAACCAGATAATCAGGATCAATCAAAGCCTTTACCTCCACCATGGTTGTGGCGGGCCTTATTTGTTTGAAAAATTCACCATGCGCCCGGCCCACATCCTCCCAATGGCTGATATCGGTTACAAACATCCGGGTACGTACCACGTCGGAAAGGGAGAATCCGGCTCCCTGCAGAATCTTTTCGACTTTCTGAATGATGAAGCGGGTCTGCTGATAAAAATCCCCCTTGCCTACTACGCCATTTTCACCCAGCGCCACTGTACCCGTGACTTCCAGTGTGTTACCCATTTGAACGGCACGGCTATAGCCCACAATATCTTCCCATTTAGCGCCGGAGGAATAGTTCTTACGTTGTGACATGTGTTATAGTATTTAGCAAAGTATAATTTCTCGTCTTTTATTCTGAAATTTGAAGCCTTCAGTCCAATAAAACAAATAGTATGAAAGAAGTAACCGTACAAGAACTCAAAAAACTCATTGATACCAAAGCTGATTTTCAACTCATCGATTGCCGGGAACCGCATGAATACGATGTATGCAATCTCAAAGGCGAATTGATTCCACAAGCCGACATCCCTCACAACGTAGATAAAATATCAAGAGATAAACAAGTTGTCATTCATTGCCGCAGTGGCGCACGAAGCGGCAACATGGTTAACTGGCTTGAGAAAAATCAGGGGTTTACCAATCTATACAACCTGAAAGGTGGCATACTGGCATGGGCGGATCAGATTGATCCGAGCCTACCCAAGTATTAGATCATCGCCTGCTCAACATCAGCGATCACGTCTTTCATACTTTCCAATCCCACAGAAATCCGGATTAAGCCGGGCGTAATACCCACAGCGGCCCTTTCAGCATCCGTTAATTTGGAATGGGTGGTAGAGGCAGGATGGGTTGCAATAGTTCGTGTGTCGCCCAGGTTGGCGGAATGAGAAATCATCTTCAAGGCATTGAGAAATTTTCTACCCCGGTCAATACCACCTTTGATCTCAAACGTCACGACTCCTCCACCGGCCCTCATCTGCTTTTTCGCCAGGTTGTGTTGCGGATGCGAAGTGAGAAAAGGGTATTTAACAAACATCACTTCCTTATGACTTTCAAGATGTTTTGCCAATTGCAGCGCATTCTCACAATGTCTGTCCATACGAACCGCCAATGTTTCAAGACTTTTAGAAAGAACCCAGGCATTAAATGGAGACATGGAAGGCCCAGTATGCCGCGCAAAGAATCGAACCTCTTTTATCAATTCCTTTGTGCCCAACACAGCACCGCCTATAACACGGCCCTGACCGTCAATAAATTTTGTTGCTGAATGGGTTACAAGATGGGCGCCCCATTTTGCAGGATTCTGCAAATAAGGCGTGGCAAAACAATTGTCTACATTCAGAATCACTTTATGTCTTTTCGCCAGGTCACCCAGCCATTCGAGGTCAATAATATCGAGGGCAGGATTGGATGGAGACTCCACAAAAATCATTCTTGTATTCGGCAGAATTTTTGACTCCCAGCTTTCGTGAGAATCCGTGATATCCACATACGTATGACTGATGCCGAATTTAGGAAAGATGGTGGTCAGAATCTGGTGAGTCGAGCCGAAAAGAGACCGGGACGCCAGTATGTGGTCGCCCGATTTTAAAACGGATGCCATACTGATGTACATGGCCGCCATCCCGGATGCTGTAGCTATGCCATCTTCTGTTCCTTCCAACAAACAAAGCTTGTTAATAAACTCGGTTGTATTCGGATTGGAAAATCGGGTATAAATATTACCTGGAATCTCATCGGCAAACAGCGCTCTCGCCTGCTCTGCAGTTTCAAAAGCAAAACTTGACGTAAGATAAAGCGGAACGGAATGTTCACGGTTTTGTGAACGTTCGTGTTGAGCCCTTACCGCATTTGTCTCAAAGCTAAAATCATCCATTTTTCTCTAATTCATCTTTCCAAATCAAACTCGCTACAATCAATGAGCCCATGCTCGACAGCGTTGCGGGCACTAAGCTATGTATTTCGGATTCCAAAATAAACTCAAACAGGCACCAGGTGAGAAATCCGGCAAACATTGATACCATCGCACCCGTACTACTTGTTCTTTTCCAGTACAGTCCGAAAACGAGTGCGGAGAATAAAGTCACCAGGCTGAGTACAGAAGATTCCCCCACCAAATCATAAATATTGGAACGCATACAGGCCATTATCGTTGCTATAAAACTGAACATCAAAACAGAACCCCGGGTAAGGAGCAACATCTGTTTATCCGTCAATTTTACCTTTGACATCGGTCCTACCAGGTTCTCCGAGAAAATAGAAGCTGGCGCTAGTATGGCTGAACTGGTCGTACTCATAATGGCAGAAAGTAACGAGCCAAAAAACATAATCTGAACGGCAAGCCCGGTATGCTGCATAACCATATTGGGGAGCGTAAGCTGGGTATCGCCGGTCAACTGTTGAGGATAAAGCTGCTTGGTACACAAACTGATAAACAGCGGCAACATGGCCACTGTCAGGTAAAGAATGGCAGCATAATAGCAGGATCGCACGGCCGTGTTTGCCGATCCGGAAGACATAGCGCGTTGAAAGACATCCTGTGACGGGATAGATCCCAGTCCCAGAACGGACCACGCTGCAACATAGGTGGTCACCTGCTTCCATTCAGGTTGAGGAAAGAACCGAAGGTTTTCAGAATGAACGCTCTGAAGCACATACATCACCCCTCCTGCTTCACGACTTAAAACGAATGCCAGCGCCGCCAGTCCAAGGATGATAATAATGCTCTGCAAAAAATCGGTGATCGAGATCGCCCACATGCCACCGATATAGGTATAAAAGGTCACTACCAATGCACTAACGATAACACCCTGCCAGACAGCAAGACCAGTAATCACATTTAGAATTAAGCCCATGGCAACCAATTGTGCAGCGATGTAGCCCACATAAGGCGGCGCAAGGAAAATACAAGCTATAACCTCAGTCTTTCGCCCGTAGCGCACCCTGAAATAATCGCCCAGCGTAAGCAGGTTCATATTGTATAGGCGGCGCGCGAAGAAAAGCCCAAAAAGGACAAGACAAAGTGCCGCCCCAAATGGGTCTTCAATGACGGCATACAAACCTCCTTTTAAGAACTCAGAAGAAGCGCCAAAGACTGTTTCTGATCCAAACCAGGTAGCAAAAAGAGCAGACGAACTGAGTAAGATTGGGAGGCTGCGCCCCGCAAGCATAAAGTCATTCGAGGTTTTTACGCGACGTGAAGCCAGATAGCCGATCAATACAGTGACGGCCAGATATGCGATGACGGAAAATAACAGCAACCCCTGATGTTTCGGGTAAAAATATAGAATTGTTCCTTGTAGTCAGTTTATGGTTAAAAATTACTTTCCCTGGAAATCTGAATGTCCGGATCAATCCATTCTATTTCTGTTTCTTTAACTGAAAAGTTCTCGTCACATTAAATCCCAAATGGATGTCTCCATTGAAAAAATTCCCACTGGTTTCGGTAAGAAACGCCCGTTCAGTCAGCCCACGTGAGTTGGTCATCACAAGCTGGAATACGTGTCCACCGGTTTCAATGTCTATACCGAAACCAATCGGGTTGTAGTACGGATTACCATCAGGGACGGCAAACCGGTAATAGTATTCAGTTGTCAAGGCCACACTCCTAGAAACTTTCAGTCTTCCGCCGAACCCAAGGGCTACCTGGTCATTGTTTTCGATAGTCTTGTCGACCGTATTTTTATGCACAAATGATGGCATCAACTGCAATGAAAGGCCGGCATTTATTTTCCGGGCGATTAACAACTGTCCCACATAAGACAGGCGGTCGCTGAACTGTATGTCGTAAGTAGCATCTTGAGATTGAGGGGAAGTCTTTACACCAGCAATTCCGAATGCGGTAACGGAAACCGGCATGTTCTTTTCGCCTTTACTCTGCCTGAAGACTTTGTATCGGATGTATGAGTCCCACGTCTTATCAACAGAATTCCGTCCAATCCCCAAACCCATTCTGTCCGTAAGTCCATATTCAAGTCCAAGACGCGTGTACGCCTGATCCAAGCCATACAATTCATACCATCCTCCGTTGATAGGACCGAACCGGTGGGCAAAAATAAACTCAAGCGCTCCTTTCCCTTTGGTTTCAATAGTCTGACCATTAATCAGTCTTGTGCTTTTGAATGTTGACGATGTATATTCTGTCGAAGGTTTGCTCTCCTTGTCCAGGTCACTGAGCAAGTCCTGCGCGTTGGCCAGCAAGGGTAAAACGATCATCAAAAATGTAAGATTATTTTTCATGCGGTTTATAGGTAAAGTCAATTGATACTTCGATTGTTTCAGCAATGTTCTGAAATAGTAGCTTAGGTATGGCAATATTATAGTCCTCCAGTTTAACAATGAATTTGGCTTTCATAGTGATTTTTCCGCTTGCCTCTTCAAGTGTTCCAGGAACCTCAATATCTTTCGTGATCCCATGCAGGGTTAGTTTTCCCTGGGCATTGACGGACTGCGATCCTGATACAGCGGGCTTGTAGCCCACAATTTTCCCACTGAACGTTGACTTGGGATACTTTTCAGTTTCAAGGTATTTTTCATTGAAATGTTCTT
>DAOMZK010000216.1:0-4964 GCA_035438035.1 Cyclobacteriaceae bacterium
ATCCTGAACCACGCGTTCAGAGATAACAATCGCATCTTCAAAATTATATCCCTGCCAAGGCATGTAGGCCACGAGCAGGTTTCTCCCCAGTGCCAACTCGCCATTTTCCGTAGCATAACCCTGGCAGAGCGGCTGTCCTTTCTCAACCTTCTGACCCTTCTTCACGAGCGGTGTCAGGTTGATACAGGTATCCTGGTTGGTTCTCCTGAACTTGATCAGACTGTATGATTTGTACTCATCGTCAAAGCGTACGAGTTGTTGCTCTTCCGATACATCGTACTTGATCGTAATCTTTTTCGCATCGACATAGTCAACTGTACCGCTTGCTTCAGCGAGGATGAGCGACCTTGAATCAAGGGCAATGCGACCTTCGAGACCCGTACCTACAATCGGCGCCTCCGGGCGCATCAAAGGCACAGCCTGACGTTGCATATTCGAACCCATGAGGGCGCGGTTTGCATCATCGTGCTCGAGAAAGGGAATCAGGGAAGCCGCGATCGAAACAATCTGGTTCGGTGCGACGTCCATATATTTCACTTCAACGGGCTCCACAACAGGGAAGTCCCCTTCAAAACGGGCTTTTACTTTCTCAGCCACGAATTCACCGTTAGGCTTCAGACGGGCATTGGCCTGCGCTATATTAAATGTGTCTTCCTCTTCTGCTGTCAGGAAGATGATATCCCGGGTCTTCACTTTTCCATTGTCGACCTTACGGTAAGGTGTTTCAATGAATCCCATCTTGCTCACTTTGGCATGAACGCAGAGAGAAGAGATCAAACCGATATTTGGTCCTTCCGGAGTTTCAATGGTACAGAGACGTCCATAGTGCGTATAGTGCACGTCGCGAACCTCAAATCCTGCGCGCTCACGGGAAAGACCACCGGGTCCGAGTGCAGACATCCTGCGCTTGTGCGTGATCTCTGCCAACGGGTTGGTCTGATCCATGAACTGAGAAAGTTGATTGGTGCCAAAGAATGAGTTGATCACCGATGACAACGTTCTCGCGTTGATCAGGTCAACCGGCTTGAAGTCTTCGTTGTCACGAACATTCATTCTTTCTTTGATGGTACGCGCCATACGGGCCAGACCTACACCGAACTGGGTGTAGAGCTGCTCACCTACTGTACGTACACGGCGGTTGCTCAAGTGGTCAATATCATCCACAAGTGCTTTGGAGTTCACCAGGCCGATCAGATATTTTACGATCAGGATAATATCCTGTGTCGTCAAAACGCGCTGGTCAGCACTTAGCTCAAGTCCAAGCTTCTTGTTAATTCTGTACCGGCCTACTTCACCGAGGTCATACCGTTTCTCACTGAAGAAGAGGCTTTGGATAATATCCCTTGCGGTCTGTTCATCCGGGGCTTCCGTATTGCGGAGTTGGCGATAGATTTGTTCTACAGCTTCTTTTTCAGAATTCGAATTGTCTTTAGCAATCGTATTGAAGATGATGTGATAATCCGTAACGTTTACATCATCGCGGTGCAGGATGATGGACTTCACACCGCTTTCGACGATTGTATCAACATCTTCTGCGGTAAGCACGTGATCGCGCTCCAGCAACACTTCATTCCGGTCGATGGAAACCACTTCACCGGTATCTTCATCCACAAAGTCTTCAGTCCAGGTCTTGAGCACGCGGGCCGCCAACTTGCGGTCCACAACTTTCTTCAGCGTGTTCTTGCTGGCTTCCACTTCTTCAGACAATCCGAAGAGGTCGAGAATATCTTTATCCGTACCATAACCGATGGCGCGGAGGAGAGTCGTGACAGGGAATTTTTTCTTCCGGTCAATGTAAGCATACATCACGGAGTTCACGTCAGTGGCAAACTCAATCCAGGATCCCTTGAAAGGGATGATCCGGGCGGAATACAATTTTGTTCCGTTGGTGTGCTTGCTCATGGCAAAGAACACGCCTGGAGAGCGATGGAGCTGGGAAACGATGACGCGTTCAGCGCCGTTGATTACAAAAGATCCCTTTTCCGTCATGTACGGAATATTGCCAAGGAATACTTCCTGTTCGATGGTTTCAAAATCTTCGTTGTCCTCGTCGTTACAAGTGAGGCGAAGTTTTGCTTTCAGCGGAACGGAGAATGTCAATCCACGGTCGATACATTCGTCAACGGAATATTTCGGCGGATCGATTGTATAATCCACGAATTCCAGCACGAAATTTTCGCGGGAGTCAGAGATCGGGAAGTTCTCCGCAAAAACTTTAAACAGACCCTCATTCTGCCTTTTTTCAGCAGGGGTTTCTATCTGTAAAAAATCTTTGAACGATTGAAGTTGCAAATCGAGGAAATCCGGATAATCGATTATCCGTTCGATGTGTGAAAAATCAATCCTGCTATTGATGGTCTTCTTTGTCAAGGTACAATGTGTTTAAGAATCCTGGACTAGACATTAAAACAGGTACAAATAGAGGAACCCCACCCCCGTCCCGATGGTTAATCGGGAAGGGATTGGGGTATCTCCGTTAGACGGTACCCATCGTCTTCAACAAGATTATTTCAACTCTACTTCAGCACCTGCTTCAGTGAGTTGCTTCTTGAGGTTTTCTGCTTCGTCTTTCGGTAAGCCTTCCTTGATAGTTTTGGGAGCTCCGTCAACCATGTCCTTGGCTTCTTTCAGGCCCAGGCCGGTAAGTTCTTTCACGAGCTTCACAATTTGAAGTTTGTTGGCACCCGGCGCTTTCAACACGACGTCGAAATTTGTTTTCTCAGCAGCAGCCGCTCCGCCACCGCCGGCAGCAGGGCCTGCGATCGCTACAGCCGCAGCAGCAGGTTCTATTCCATAGGTCTCTTTCAGGTAAGAAGCCAGTTCGGTAACTTCCTTAACAGAAAGTTCCACCAGTTGATCGCCAATTGCTTTAATGTCAGCCATTTTAGTAAGTGTTTAAGAATTCAGTTTTCAATAATTATTTCGCTCTTTTCTCCAGTGTTGAAACCAGTCCCGCTACCGTCTGCTTGCTGCTCAACAGGGCAGACAACACATTCTGAGCAGGTGATTGCAACATTGAAATGATTTCACCGATAACTTCATTTTTCGACTTGAGGTTATTCAGTATGTTAAGGTTTTCCTCTCCGATAAACAGGTCGGCTTCGATAGAAGCTGCTTTGAATGCAGGCTTTCCTTCGTTTTTAACTCTGTATTCCTTAATAGCCTTTGCAGGCGCATTGCTGGATTCTTTGGAAAAGATCACACCAGAAAATCCGTGCAATACTTTATTAAGGGATTCGAAGTTGCCGGTCTTTTGTCTTTCGAGGGCTTTCCGGATCAGGGTGTTTTTGTACACACGGTACTCAACGCCCTTGTTAAAGCAAATTCTGCGGAATGCATTAATCTGCTCCACCGTAAAACCGGATGCATCGGTAATGTAAAAATGATTGTGTTGGGAGAATTTCACTGCCAACTCATCAATAATTTGTCCTTTTTCTTCGCGGGTCATGGTTTTAAAAAATTAGATTCCCACAATTGAATTTGCGTCAATCATTATACCGGGGCTCATCGTCGTCGAAAGGCTAATGCTTTGGAAATACGTTCCCTTCGAAGAGGCCGGTTTTAACTTCGCTACCATATTAATAAGTTCAGCGGCATTGTCTTTAATCTTGTCCGCGCTGAAGGAAGCCTTACCAACGGAGGCGTGAATGATTCCTTGTTTGTCAATTTTGAAGTCCACTTTACCCGCCTTCACTTCTTTCACTGCTTTGCCCACATCCAGGGTAACTGTTCCGGACTTCGGGTTAGGCATAAGTCCGCGTGGCCCCAACACCTTACCGCGTTTACCTACTTTGGCCATTACGGTAGGTGTACAGATACTCACGTCGATGTCTGTCCATCCACCTTCAATTTTTGTTACAAATTCGTCCAGCCCGACATACTCAGCGCCGGCATCTTTTGCATCCTGCACTTTATCCGGTGTGCAAAGCACCAGGACCCGTACAGACTTGCCAAGACCATGGGGCAGAGACACAACGCCCCTCACCATCTGATCTGATTTCTTGGGGTCAACACCCAAACGGATATCCACATCCACCGAAGCATCAAACTTCGTGAACGTTATTTCCTTTAAGACTTTTGCAGCATCATCCAGGGAATATTCCTTCTCAGGATTATATTTTGCCAATACCGCTTTTCTGTTTTTCGAAATCCTTGCCATACACTTTTATTATTTATCCCACGGTGCAGCGCCACTTACAGTGACTCCCATACTGCGGGCTGTGCCTGCTATCATTTTCATTGCTGACTCCACTTTGAACGCATTGAGATCGGGCATCTTCAATTCTGCAATTTTCTTAATCTGAGGCCATGTGATGGACCCCACTTTAGAACGATTAGGTTCCTTTGAGCCTTTTTGAATTTTGATCGCCTCCATTATCAACACTGCCGCAGGCGGAGTCTTGATGACAAAATCAAAAGACTTGTCATTATATATAGTGATCAAAACAGGGAGAACCTGACCCGGCTTGTCCTGCGAGCGAGCATTAAACTGCTTGCAGAAATCCATGATGTTCAAACCCTTGGAACCCAAAGCAGGACCAATAGGCGGTGCGGGATTGGCCGCGCCACCTTTCACCTGGAGTTTTAAATAACCTGTTACTTCCTTTGCCATGATACCTTATTCTAACTTTTCAACTTGCATGTAACTTAATTCGACCGGTGTATTCCGTCCGAATATTTTCACCATTACATTTAACTTCTTCTTGTCTTCAAAAATCTCTTCCACAGCACCGGTAAATCCACTGAACGGTCCGTCCATAACTTTTACCGACTCGCCACGGATAAACGGCCTTTCCAGTTTCTCTCCCACTTCATCCACCTCATCTACCTTGCCCAGAATCCTGTTCACCTCTGATTGTCTCAGGGGCACCGGATCCTTGGCTGAGCCTGTGCCGTTGTTTCCCAGGAATCCTATGACGCCGGGAATATTGGTCACCGTGTGATGCGCTTCCGGATGGGCCATG
>DAOMZK010000217.1:0-4954 GCA_035438035.1 Cyclobacteriaceae bacterium
GTTTGGTCACCACTTCCGAAATCAGTGCTTTTTTGTTTTTAAAATTATAGATGATGCTTTTCGTTTCATAGGTTTCGCTTCCGTTGACAAATACGGGATAACCCACACGGCGCCCGAGGGAATCGAGCTTGCCTGTAGCAGAAATGGTTGACTTTTCATAATCGATGGTGATCTCTTCGGCCTTCAATTCGATCAGCCCATACTTGATTTTAGCGTCACCATATAACCGTACAATTTTACGGTCGACACTGGAATTGATCGAGTCAAGTGCAGAGTAGGCTATGGTCGTCTCAATATCACTCCTGCGTTTTCGCTGGGCGATGGAGTCCATTTTCGTTTTCAGGGAATCAATTTTCTGTTTGACGGTATCAGACTTTGCAACCGTCCGGGCGGGCAGGTCTCCCCGGGGGGTACCCAGGCGTTTTTCAACCTGCCCGGCAGCATTATGGAAGGTTAAAAAAAGTAAAAAAATAAGGAGAATCTTCACCCTAAGGCCGATCAATGGTCTGGTTAAAAATTTAACAATTAGGGAAAAATTCACGATTTTGTGCGAATTTATGTCAATATCGTTATTATCAGTGCCTCTGTGAATATTCAAACTAAGGCCTTTCTCTTAGCAATAACCTTGCTAAACTCCTCAGCCACTACCGAGGAAGCCGATATGGGTGTCAATACAGTGGTCATAGACGCCGGGCATGGGGGTAAAGATCCCGGAACAAAAGGGGCCTTTTTGAAAGAGAAGGATGTCGCATTAAAGATAGCTTTAAAGGTCGGTGGATACATTCAAAAGAACATTCCGGGGGTAAAAGTAATCTATACGCGCAAGGATGACCGATACATACCGCTGGATGAGCGGGCAGCCATCGCCAATAAAAACAAAGCTGACCTCTTTATTTGCATTCATGCCAATGCAATTTTTAAATCCGAAATTCACGGTACAGAAACGTATGTTATGGGGTTGCATAAATCAGAGGGGAACCTGGACGTGGCCAAAAGAGAAAATGCAGTTATCCTCCTCGATGACAACTACGAAGAGCGATATGAAGGCTTTGACCCCAATAGTCCGGAGTCCAATATTTTGTTTTCCATTGCGCAAAGTGCATTTCAGGAAAGCAGCCTGAAGTTTGCTGAAAAGGTGGAGGCACAATTCAAGACCAGGATCGGTCGCAAAAGTCATGGCGTCAAGCAAGCCGGGTTCTGGGTCCTCTGGCGCACGGCCATGCCCAGCGCGCTGATTGAAGTTGGATTTCTGACCAACCCGGGCGAGGAAAAATTTTTAAAGGATGAAAAAGGGCAGGATTTGATTGCGTCCGGAATTTACAGGGCCTTCAAAGAGTATAAAACACAGGTTGAATCGATAAATTGAATATGGTAAGAAATAAAGAATTTGTTGTTGGAATTTTTGCAACGGTGGCTATCGTGGTGTTGTACTTTGGATTTAACTTTCTGAAAGGCATAGATTTTTTCAAGACTACCACCAAATACTATGCGATATATGAGAACGTGGATAACCTCGCGGTTTCAAATCCTGTATTGGTAAGTGGTTTTGACGTAGGGCGAGTGAGTGACATCCGGATCATGCAGAATAAGAAACACACTGTGCTGGTCGAAATTGATATTGATTCAAAAATGAAACTGGGTGATTCCACCAAAGCGATCCTGGACAGTGAATTATTGGGTGGAAAGTTCCTCCTCTTGTCCATTGGTGATGTGGCTACGCCGCTGAAAGCCGGAGATACCATCCTTTCAGAGGTGGCCAAAGGTATGTTTGATGTACTGACTGAATCCGCCGAGCCCGTGGCCAGCAATGTGCAGACGACGCTCCGAAAATTCAACGTGGTGATTGAAAACCTGGCCAAAAACTCTCAGCGGCTGGACTCAATTTTTATGAAGCTGCAGAAAACCCCGGATATCCTGAATGCCACGCTGCGCAATGCCAATGGAAAAATTGATGTGCTGTCAGGCAACTTTGTTGAAGTAGCCAACAATCTGAATGCGACGCTTGCTGATCTTAAACCAACATTGAAGAATTTTGCCACCCTTTCCGATTCATTGAAAAGAATGGAGGTCAACAAAACGCTGGCGAAGACGCAACAAACACTGACAAGCCTGAATGAAACGCTGGCCAGGCTCAAGAAGGGCGATAATACCGTGAGCAAACTGATGACTGAAGATTCATTGTATGTGAATTTGAACAAGTTGCTGATCCATATGGATAGTCTCGTCAATCATCTCAATACCTATCCGAAGCATTTTACGGCTCCACTCGGCAAGAGCAGGAAAAAAATAGAGCGCGATCTCCGGAAAGCCGAGGAAAAGAAGAAAGCGGCGACAGTTCAAAAGAAGTAGGCAATTCAATACATCATGCGGCGTGGGTAAGGATCTTGAATTCAATATAAATGAAGACCGCTTTAAGCAACTTTGTTTTCAACTGGAAGCAAAGGAAAAAAAGCTTCATCTCGGCGGTGGTGAAAAGAAAATTGAAGAACAGCACCAGAAAGGGAAACTCACTGCCCGTGAACGCATAACTTATCTTATTGACCCGGGGTCAGACATCCTCGAAATCGGATTGCATGCCGGAGACGGAATGTACCAGGAACAGGGGGGATGCCCCGGAGGAGGAGTCATCACCTGCTTCGGAAAAGTCAAGGGACGCCTTTGTGTTATCGTGGCCAATGATGCCACCGTCAAAGCAGGTGCATGGTTCCCCATTACCGCAAAGAAAAATCTGCGTGCCCAGGAAATCGCCATGGAGAATCACCTCCCCGTCATTTACCTCGTCGACAGTGCAGGGGTTTTTCTTCCCATGCAGGATGAAATATTTCCCGATAAAGAGCATTTCGGAAGGCAGTTTCGGAACAATGCGAAAATGTCTTCTATGGGTATTGTTCAGATCGCTGCGATCATGGGAAGTTGCGTCGCCGGTGGTGCCTATTTACCCATTATGTCAGATGAGGCCATGATTGTGGATAAGACAGGATCTATTTTCCTCGCGGGATCCTACCTGGTTAAAGCTGCTATTGGCGAAGAAATTGATAATGAATCACTCGGTGGGGCCACTACGCAATGTGAAGTTTCGGGCATCACAGATAACAAGTTTCCGAATGATCAGGCTTGCCTGGATTACATCCGGAGTATCATGGACAAGATCGGAAAAAAAGAAACTGCTGGCTTTGATCGGACCACACCGCAAAAGCCAAGGGAAAAACCGGAAGAGATGTATGGTATTTTTCCTGCCGATCGTTCCAAGCCTTACGACACGATGGGAATTATCAAACGTCTTGTTGACAATTCGGAATTTGATGAATATAAAGCGCTGTATGGTAAAACCATTATCTGCGGTTATGGCCGCATCGATGGCTGGGCGGTGGGTATCATTGCCAATCAACGGAAAGTGGTGAAGACAAAGAAGGGCGAAATGCAGATGGGAGGAGTGATTTATTCCGATTCGGCTGACAAGGCAGCACGGTTTATCATGAATTGTAATCAAAGGAGGATTCCGCTTGTATTTATACAGGATGTGAGTGGGTTTATGGTGGGCAGCAAGGCAGAACAGGGTGGAATTATTAAGGATGGAGCGAAAATGGTGAACGCTGTTGCCAATTCCACTGTTCCCAAGATTACTGTGATTACTGGTAATTCATATGGTGCCGGCAACTATGCCATGTGCGGGAAAGCATATGACCCGCGTCTGATTGTTGCCTGGCCAACCGCACAGATTGCAGTGATGAGTGGAGCTTCGGCAGCTAAAACTCTTCTGCAGATCAGGGTGAGCGCCCTGAAATCGCAGGGAAAAACCATTGGTAAGGAAGAGGAGACTGCATTGTTGAAAGAGATTACAGACCGCTACGATGATCAGTTGAGTCCTTATTATGCCGCTTCACGTTTGTGGATAGATGCAGTCATCGATCCGCTGGAGACCAGGAAATATATTTCAATGGGAATTGAAGCCGCCAATCATGCGCCTGTGGAAAAATTCAATGTTGGTGTTATTCAGACGTAGATGGAAGAAAATGAGATCAAAGCACTAATCTCCCTGCTCGACGATGATGACAAGCAGGTAGTCTCCCACGTAGAAGAAAAAATACTTTCTCTTGGTAAAAGTGTCATTCCTTTCCTGGAAAAGGAATGGGAGACCAGTTTTAACCCTGCACTCCAGTCGCGTATAGAAGAGATCATCCACGAACTTCAGTATGACCTGCTCAAAAGCCGTCTGCTCGACTGGTATCGCGGAAAAGAAAAGGATTTGCTCACCGGCATGTGGCTCGTAGCCACTTTTCAATATCCCGATCTTGAACTGGAAAAACTGAAACAGGAGCTCGAACAGATTTACTATGAGACATGGCTGGAGTTCAAGCCGGAATTGTATCCTATCGACCAGGTGAAGGTGGTGAACAGTGTGCTGTTCAATAAACTGAAATTTGGTGCCAACACAAAAAACTTTCATTCGCCGGGAAACTCCATGATCAACGTAGTGCTGGAGACACGCAAGGGAAATCCCATTACGTTATGCGTGATCTACATGCTGGTGGCACAAAAATTAAAATTGCCGGTGCAAGGTGTCAACCTGCCCAACCTCTTTATCCTGACGTACAAAGACGATCATAACAACCAGTTTTATATCAATGCGTTCAATCGCGGATTGATTTTTTCGAAGCAGGACATTGAGAATTACATCAATGAACTTCACCTTGTTCCGCAAAATTCTTTTTTTGAGCCTTGTGATAGTCTTGAAATTATCCGCAGAGCCCTGCGCAACCTCATCATGTCATTTGAGAAAATGGGAGAACACGCCAAAGCGGAAGAAGTGAAACTTTTGTTAGTGGAGATTTCGGATGGAGGCGATCTGGGGGTCTAGCCCGAAAATCACCGATAAAAAATTAACCATTAACAATCAATAATCATTTTAGAGCCTGATTTCTGATTGTTAATTGTTGATCTGTGATTGTTGATT
>DAOMZK010000218.1:0-4915 GCA_035438035.1 Cyclobacteriaceae bacterium
GGGAAGCCCGGTCGCAAAGGGGCCAAAGGGAAAGATGGCTTGCAGGGGAATCCGGGATCAATAAATTTTCAGGAAAAATAAATGAACAAACGTTGGCTAAATAAATCCATTCCGCAAAAGGAAAGTGTCGATGCCCTTAGCAAAGCCATTAATGTCAACGAATATCTATGTGCCATTCTTTTGCAACGCGGAATAAGTTCCTACGAGGAAGCCAGAAAATTTTTCCGGCCATCACTTACGGATCTGCACGATCCTTTCCTGATGAAGGACATGGAGAAAGCGGTCAACCGGATAAAATTAGCCATCGATCGCGGTGAAAAAATATTGATATACGGGGATTACGATGTGGATGGTACAACAGCCGTTTCTGTTGTGTACAGCTATCTCAGCAGCCTTTATTCCAATTGTGATTTTTATATCCCTGATCGCTCTTCCGAAGGATATGGAGTATCACAAAAAGGAATCCTTTGGGCAGCTGAAAATAAATTCTCGCTGATTATTGCACTGGACCTTGGCATCAAGGCCTCCGATATGGTGGTACTGGCGAATCATAAAGGAATTGATTTTATTATTTGTGACCATCACCTCCCTGACAAAAAAATTCCACTGGCGATCGCTGTGCTGGATCCCAAACAGGAAGACTGTCATTATCCCTTTACAGAACTCAGCGGTTGTGGCATCGGATTCAAACTCCTGCAGGCTTATGCGCAAAAATTCGGTGATGAAAAAAATATTTTCGAATACCTTGACCTGGTTGCAGTAAGCATTGCGTCCGATATCGTTCCTATTTGTGGGGAAAACCGGATACTCGCTCACCATGGCTTAATAAAACTTAATAACAACCCCCGTCCGGGATTAAAGGCGTTGAAAGATATAGCGCTTGTAAAAAGTGAATTGGATATCTCCGGAGTGGTTTTTACGCTTGGCCCCAGGATTAATGCAGCGGGCAGAGTGGCACATGCAAGCGGTGCCGTCGAGCTGCTGAATGCCAAGACGGTAGAAGAAGCGAATGCATTCGCTGAGAAAGTCAATATCAAAAATGAACTCCGCAGGGAATTTGACCTTAGCATTACCGAGGAAGCCCTGGCTATGATTGGTGCCGACGAAACCCTCGCGAAGGCAAAAAGTACAGTTTTATTTAAAGATTCCTGGCATAAGGGAGTAATTGGCATAGTTGCTGCACGGTGTATTGAGCGATACTATCGACCCACAGTGATACTTACGGAGAGCAACGATAAAATTACCGGTTCCGCACGCAGTGTGAATGGATTTGACCTGTATCAGGCGATCGAGCAGTGCAGTGACCTGTTGGAAAAATTCGGCGGACACAAATATGCAGCAGGCTTAACCCTTGATCCGGCTAACTTGCCTGCCTTTCAACGTCGTTTTGAGGAGGTGGTAGCCTCAACCATCACCGATGAAATGCTTACCCCCGTCGTGGAAATTGACCTTTCCATTCGCTTTGATGTAATTACACCAAAATTCATTTCGATTTTGAAGCAGATGGCCCCTTTTGGTCCTGAGAATCAAAAGCCGGTATTTGAAGCTCAGCATGTATTTGTAATGAACTCACTCAATACATTCAAGGACCGGCACCTGCGATTCCTTGCCGGGCAAAGGGGATGTAATAATTTCTTCAATGCCGTGGGATTTGACCAGATGGAACATTATGAAAGCCTGCAGGCGGGAGATGATTTCCGCATAGCCTTCACTATTGAAGAGAACTATTTCAATGGGAACACAACGGTTCAACTTCGGATAAAGGACATAAAATTCTACTGACGATGGTATTACGGGCTGAAAATCTGTTGAAGAAATACAAAAAGCGAACGGTGGTCAACAACGTTTCGGTACAAGTGGAACAAGGTGAAATTGTCGGGTTGTTGGGACCAAATGGAGCCGGCAAAACCACAAGCTTCTATATGATTGTGGGCCTCATCAAACCCAACGATGGCAAGATTTTCCTCAACGATATCAACATCACCGAAATGCCGATGTACAAGCGTGCCAAGCTGGGCATCGGATATCTCGCACAGGAAGCTTCCATTTTCAGAAGTCTCACCGTAGAAGAAAATATTCTGGCTCCACTCGAGATGCGAGACCTTAGCAAGCAGGCTCGCCAGGAGAAAGTCGAAAGTCTTCTGGAAGAGTTTAGCCTTACCCACGTCCGAAAAAATCTCGGCATGGTGCTCTCCGGAGGAGAACGCAGGAGGACGGAAATTGCACGGGCACTGGCAGTGGATCCGCATTTCGTATTGCTCGACGAACCGTTTGCCGGCGTCGATCCTATCGCAGTAGAAGAAATTCAAAGTATCGTTTCAAGACTAAAGAAAAAAAATATTGGTATCCTGATCACCGATCACAATGTAGATGAGACGCTGACCATAACGGACCGTGCTTATCTGATGGTGGAAGGGAAATTATTCAAGCAGGGTTCTGCTGAAGATTTGGCCAATGACCCTATGGTTCGAAAAGTTTACCTGGGCCAGAACTTCCAACTGCGTAAAAGAAAAGAACAGCCGGCTGAACCTCCTCAAAATTAGAATTTGAATTCTTCCTTCTGATTCACCGGAGCTTTGACGGGGAATCCATTTACTTTCATTTTCAGCGTGCCCACAAATTGTATCTCATGTTTCTTACCACCGAGAAAACTCAAAATGGTGTCGAGCAATCCAATCTCTTTTAAATTGAGTTGAACTTCGAGGGGTATGGTAAACTCGCTTTTTGCTTTGATCAATGAACTCAATTCCTGATCTACCTCAGCGGCCTTCTTCCCGTCAACAAAGATTTCAATATCAATTTCTTTGAGGCGCATACGGGTGGTATTGGGATTATAGAAAACCGCGTCAGCTTTAAGCAAGGCGCTGCCATCTGGCTTCGGTCCTATTTCATTTATTTGAATTGAACGAAGGACAACCTGTTCTTTAGGTACACAACCTGCCAAGAGCACAGTGAGCACACCAGCATAAAAAAAAACTTTCATTTTAACCAATTTCCATTCCACCATGCTACAAAAATCTATTTTTACAGTTAATCATGAATATCAATTTTCAGTCCAAAATGGAACAAATCGTCGATGAACTGGCGGAAAAATCCTTTTCCATTATCGGGGATTTTTTGACCCCCGAGGAAGTCCATGTCATTCTCCATACAGACGAATTCAAAAACAGCAAGTTACATTTTAAAAAAGCAGGCATCGGCCGTCACTCCGAAAAACAAATCGTGGAGAGCATTCGCGGTGATTATATACAATGGATTGATCCCCGTACTGCACCGGATGCCATCCGTATTTATATTGACCGGCTCACCGTATTAATGCAGTTTCTCAATCAGAGTCTGTTCTTAAGCCTGAAAGGCGCCGAAGTTCATCTCACACGTTACCCTATCGGAACCTTTTACAAAAAACATATTGACCAGTTCAGGCAGGACGATCACCGTAAACTTTCCGCAATATGTTATCTCAACACAGGGTGGAAAGAAACAGAGGGTGGTCAACTCAGGATGCACCTGAAAGATGGGCCGTTGGATGTATTTCCGGAAGCTGGAAAATTAGTTTGTTTCAGAAGTGAATTGGTTGAACACGAAGTACTCCCGGCAACAAGGGAACGCTACAGCCTGACGGGATGGCTGATTGACAAAATCCTCTAGTGATTGAACTCGTTTTACTTGCTGAATAATTTTTCATCCATTCCCGGGATGAGTTTCATCGCATTCTTGTAGTAAACTTTCTTTAAAATTTCATCAGGCAATCCAATTCCATACATTCGCCAGAAAGCATGGTACCGCTTGTGGTAAGGAAAGTATTCATCTTCTGTCTCCAGCACACGAAAATAAGTCTCATATTCTCCAGGCTCCCACGCATCCTTTCCAAATAGAATCCTGTCCTGGTACTTGGTAAAAAAAGCTTTTGCCGCTCTTGGCTGTCTTCCCAGTTCGGCAATGACGGCGCCAATCTCAGTGTACATATTGGGCATCTGGTCCAACAGTTCACCCAGCTTCTTCAAATCATTTCCATACCATCCCAGGTGAGCATTGATGAATTTTGTTTTGGGATGCTTCCGGAATACATGGTGCTGCTCTGCGATGATCGTTTCAAATTTTACAGGGTCATTGTCATGCCGTCTACCCGGATGCGTTTTCAATTCCAGCCAGCGTTCATTCAAACTGTCAATAGGTTGCCAGAATTGCTTGGGTTCGGCAACATGTATCAGCACGGGGATACCCAACTCACCACACTTTGTCCACACGGGATCAATACGGGGATCATCTACAGGAATCCGATTACCATTCTTATCCTTGCTGAACATTCCAAGGTTCTTGAAAATCTTCAATCCCTTTGCGCCCCGCTTTACATCATCTTCAATTTGTTTGATTGTCCTCGCACTCCATTCAGGATTGTCAATGTCGGTAAAGTCAATGTTGGTGAAAACAATAAACCGGTTTGGGTAACGGTTGTTGATATTTTCAATTGATTTTTCAAGGTGATCACCGGAACTGCGAAATCCTCTTCCACTGAGATTAACCATCACGGCCATATTGAGTTTGTCCATTTTGCCAATAAGGTCTTTGAAATCAGAATTGTTCATATTTCCCTGGTGATTGTGAATGTCTACAAAGGGAAATTTAGACCGCGTTACATGATGTTCCTCCACTACCAATGATGAAGGTGGATCATAGGATTCAAATTCCATCTTCATATCCAATGGCCGCTCCTGGGCAAGGACGTTAAGGGAAAGCAGAATACACGCGAAAAACAGGATTTTACACATATTTCAGGTTATTGATTTCGAAAGAAACGCAAAATGCAGGAATTGGGTTGGGTGATTTATGCCAGCGGTTAAGGAGTTAAATTTCGTATTAAACCCTTTCGGGTGATTCTTGTCCAAGGAACAGATTTGAATAAAAGAATCCAGTT
>DAOMZK010000219.1:0-4907 GCA_035438035.1 Cyclobacteriaceae bacterium
GGATGGTATATCGTAGGCGTCACCGAGTGTATAGAGATCCGTCACGTTGGAGGTTCTTTTTACAGAAGTCCCCATGGCATACCCATTATTTTCAATGACAAATATGACAGGCAATTTCCACAGCATGGCCAGGTTCAGCGTTTCATGGAATGAACCCTGGCGGACCGCACCATCACCCATGTAGCAAATGCAGAGATTCTTGGTCTTATTATACTTTTCTGCGAAGGCAATGCCGGCACCCAGCGGAATCTGTCCACCTACGATACCATGACCCCCGATAAAGTTGACAGACTTATCAAAAATGTGCATGGAGCCGCCTTTGCCTTTTGTGATCCCAGTCTCTTTACCATATAATTCTGCCATCACATATTTGGGATCCGTCCCCAATCCAAGTGGATGGGCATGGTCGCGATAGGCGGTGATCCATTTGTCGTCTTTGGTAAGTGCGGTAATCGCCCCGGCAGCACAGGCTTCCTGACCTATATAAAGGTGGCAGAAACCACGGATTTTCTGCATTCCATACAATTGACCTGCCTTGTCTTCAAATTTGCGCATCAGGTACATCATCTCATACCAGCGCAAATACGTTTCTTTCGAAAACTCCGCTTTATCTTTTACGGTTTTAGGTTTCGCTTGGGCAGTCGTAGACATATCAATTACTTTTGAATCGGACAGCGAAAATAGCGTGAATTCGTCAATTCCCAACTAACATTCGTATCAATTGTTAAAGGCTTCCATGCGACTTGAAAATCTTCATTTGATAAATTTCAAGAACTACGCGGAGGCTGTACTGGATTTTCGCGGAAATATTCATTGTTTTCTAGGCAGGAACGGCAGTGGCAAAACCAACCTCCTGGATGCCATCCACTACCTCTCCTTTACGAAAAGTGGGATACAGCCGAATGACCTTAACAATATTAGGCAGGGTCAATATCAATTTATGATCAAGGGAAGGATTGAAAAAGAAGGGAAATTAAATGATGTCACCTGCACCTATGCACCTGAAGAGAAAAAGAAGATTTCGGAAAACGGCAAGACCTATAGTCGTTTTTCGCAGCACATTGGAAAGTATCCGCTGGTGCTTGTGGCGCCCAATGACATTGAACTGATCTGGGACGGCGGTGAAATACGTCGAAAGTTTTTTGATTCCCTTCTGTCTCAACTGGACAAGGAGTATCTCGAGCATCTGATTATTTACCAGGCTCAACTGCGGCAGCGCAACGGGTTACTGCGCATGTTTGCGGAGGGCAATTCCATTGACCGTGACCTGATTGCTTCCTATGATGATCCGTTGGCGGCATCAGGAATTGTAATTCATCGCAAGCGAATGGAATTTGCGAATCAATATCAGCCTGTGGTGAGGGAGCGTTATGGGTTTCTTGTAGATCACGTATCAGAAACCGCGGGCTTGACCTATGAATCCGAACTTCATTCTTTCGACTTCAAAAATGAATTAAGGCAGCGGCTTGAACGCGATGTGTTGGCCGGCCGGACAACCATTGGCATTCACCGTGATGATTTTCTTTTCACGATGAATGGAAATGAGTTGAAGAAATTTGGCTCACAGGGACAACAAAAGTCCTATTTGATCGCCCTCAAACTTGCAGAGTTTGATTGTTTGAAGAAAAAGAATGGCTTTAATCCCCTGCTGCTGCTGGATGATATCTTCGACAAACTTGATGATGACCGGATTGTTCAATTGATGAAGCTCGTTTCCGGCGGAACTTTTGGCCAGATATTTATTACGGATGCGAGGCCGGGGAGAAGCCTCGAAGTACTCAAGGCGGCAAAGGTTCCATCACAGAATTTCATCGTAGAAGCAGGTACTGTTTCGACGCACTGAGATTTTTCTGAATTTAATCCAAACCTGAAGAAAGTAACCTCCTTTTTGTGTGGCTATTTTAAACCATATTTCAGCTGCGGATTTAAACGACCGGTCGGCACTTTGACCGTTCCTGACAGGAGCATTTTTATTCAACTGCTTATGAAAAAGCGGGGAGAAAATGCAGACGACTATTTGCCCGCACAGCAACTTTATGCAACAATGTACGAGCCCATCGTAAACAATGCTTCCACGAATCCGGTATATGGGTCATACAAGGTGCAGGCGATGGTGGGGGTGACTTTATTTTTGTAAAACGGCAGAAATAGTTCATTTGGTTATCTTTGGCTATGGCCAAAGACCGGCATAGCACCATTCATATTAGTGAAGCCATTCAGGAACTGCTGCGGTCTCAGCATTTAAAACCCAAATTTGATGAAGCTAATGTGGTAGCATCCTGGGAGCGGCTGGTGGGCAAATCCATTGCCAAAAGGACAAGAAGAATCAATATCCGGAATAAAGTCTTGTTTGTTGAGTTGATCTCTCCGTCAATGAAGCAGGACCTGGGATACCATAAGAAAGAGATGCTGGAATTGATAAAGAAGGAGTTCGGTTCAGAAGTTGTCTCCGAGATCATTTTTATGTGATTCGCATCCAAATCATTGAATTTGGCTCTTTTTCGATCATTTTTTTAAATAAATCTCAGCGTTGCTGATCCGGGCACGGAAATTCAATTTCAATCATCATTCGGGTCATTCTCCAATTTTATTGGCAGGCTTGTCTATCACGAAAAAGCCATTAATTTTGCACTCCTGTTTTTGGAAAAGGATTGAATAGGGCAGAAAGGAATTCCACCAACAGGGCGTTCTATGAAATAGCAACACAGTTTCACACTGGGCTGTTGGCTGTCGGCCGATCAGTGGATCGGGAGTGGGTTGTGTGAAGAAAAGAGGGGAGATACTCAAGCGGCCAACGAGGACAGACTGTAAATCTGTTGATGTAATGTCTTCACAGGTTCGAATCCTGTTCCCCCCACAGTGAATATTTGGTGATTGGGGAATGTGGTCATTAGATTATTTTAAATAGTCAAATCCAAACATCCTCCAAATAACCAAATGAAAAGCGGGAGTAGCTCAGTTGGTAGAGCGATAGCCTTCCAAGCTATAGGTCGCGAGTTCGAACCTCGTTTCCCGCTCAGGCCATTTGGTTATTTGGGTATTTGCTGATTTGGTTATGTGCAAATAACCAAATCGCTAAATCAACAAATCACCAAATGAGTTGCCGTTGTAGCTCAGTGGTAGAGCACTTCCTTGGTAAGGAAGAGGTCGTGAGTTCAATCCTCATCAACGGCTCTAACCCGCTGAAGCTCGCCGATAACAATCGGGATCAGCGAAGGCGGGTCGAACGGAAGTATTTTTGCACGCATACGCCAGACAAGCGGTCTGGTCATTGAAATTTTGAATAGAAAGGAAATCTCAAGTCACTGATGGGTAGCGCCATCACGTAAGTGCCGAAGATCTCTGACAACCCTTATCCGAAAGGCTTAAAATGTTTAGGGTGTATATGCTTCTCAGACGGAGAAGCCTTTGAATTGTAACTTATTTATCAATTAATACACTTTTAAACACTTTAACCGGGATTTTCAAATATGGCAAAGGAAACATTCGATCGTTCAAAACCACACGTTAACGTCGGTACAATCGGCCACGTTGACCACGGTAAAACTACACTGACCGCTGCAATCACTTCTGTGCTTTCTAAAAAGGGCCTGGCTTCGATGAGAGATTTCTCTTCTATCGATAACGCCCCTGAAGAAAAAGAACGCGGTATCACCATCAACACTTCACACGTTGAGTATTCAACAGAGAAGCGTCACTATGCGCACGTTGACTGCCCTGGCCACGCTGACTATGTTAAAAACATGGTAACCGGTGCTGCCCAGATGGACGGTGCAATTCTCGTGGTTGCGGCTACGGATGGTCCGATGCCCCAGACGCGCGAGCACATCCTGCTTGCCCGCCAGGTAGGTGTACCAGCCCTGGTTGTATTCATGAACAAGGTTGACCTGGTAGATGATGCTGAGTTGCTTGACCTCGTTGAAATGGAAGTCCGCGAATTACTTTCTTCTTACAGCTTCCCTGGCGATACCATGCCGGTAATCAGGGGTTCTGCCCTGGGTGCCCTTAACGGCGAAGCCAAGTGGGTTGAAAAAATCAATGAGTTGATGGATGCAGTCGATACCCACATCCCCCTGCCTGTTCGTGCTATCGACAAAGACTTCCTGATGCCTGTTGAAGACGTGTTCTCTATTACTGGCCGTGGTACAGTTGCGACTGGCCGTATTGAGCGCGGTGTGATCAAGACCGGTGACCCGGTTCAGATCCTTGGAATGGGTGCAGAGAACCTTACTTCTACTATTACTGGTGTGGAAATGTTCCGGAAGATTCTGGACCGTGGTGAAGCCGGTGACAACACCGGACTCCTCCTCCGCGGTATTGAAAAGACTGATATCTGCCGTGGTATGGTTATTTGCAAGCCTGGTTCAGTAACACCGCACGCCAAATTCAAGGCTGAGGTGTACGTATTGAGCAAGGAAGAAGGTGGTCGTCATACACCATTCTTCAACAAGTACCGCCCTCAGTTTTATTTCCGCACGACGGACGTAACAGGTGAAATTATGCTCCCTACCGGGGTTGAAATGGTTATGCCTGGTGATAACGTGTCAATTGACGTTACCCTGATCAATAAAATAGCCATGGAAAAAGGTCTGCGTTTCGCTATCCGCGAAGGTGGCCGTACTGTAGGCTCAGGCCAGGTAACAGAAATCCTGGACTAATTCCGTCAGATTGGCAATTAACCTCTGTGCCTTCGGGATGGGGTTAAATAGCTGATAATCAAAAGAAAGCGTTTCCCGGAAATTTCCTGGAAACGGTTTTGATTTGAAGCCTTTTCTTCTACCTTTGCAGTCCTTTTAAATAATGGGTACGGGTGGTACCGAAAAGGGCTCTCGGCTGAATTGAAGGTTTGACCAAACGGGTGTAGCTCAATTGGTAGAGTAGCGGTCTCCAAAACCGTTGGCTGGGAG